>NZ_JBJQKY010000026.1:0-66164 GCF_046486595.1 Escherichia sp. WS3063 | reverse complement strand
AGGTTTAAACCGTTCGATACTGGATCAGGGCTGGTATGAAATGCGCCGCCAGCTTGAGTACAAGCAGCTCTGGCGTGGCGGTCAGGTGCTTGCTGTTCCGCCAGCGTACACTAGCCAGCGTTGCGCGTGCTGTGGTCATACTGCGAAAGAAAATCGCCTGTCACAAAGTAAATTTGTGTGTCAGGTATGTGGATATACAGCGAACGCCGATGTAAACGGCGCTCGTAACATTTTAGCGGCGGGGCACGCCGTGCTTGCCTGTGGAGGGATGGTGCAGTCAGGCCGCCCGTTGAAGCAGGAACCAGAGGCTGAGCAATCAGCCGTCACCCACTAATGGGAATCCCCCTCCTGAGTCACGAAGTGCGAAGGTGGGGGAGGATGTCAATTTCGTGAACCAGATGGACTCTCGACTACCTGGCAGTAATGAGAATCCTCAGCATTTCCCATTCTGGCAATGGCACAAAAGTCAAATTGCCCCAAGTAACCAGTGCTGGAAAGTTGAGTAACCTTGAGCTTTCCACCTAATGCCCTCCACACACCGGATTGGCACTGGCCTCCGTGCCAATCCGGTACGTGGCAGAAAAATGGCGGCGGTACAGTACAGATGGTTACTGCGACAGCAAGTGACTGGAATCAGCCAATTGCCACCGCGACTTGCCCTTCAGGAAAGAAAGTTACAGGAGGTGGTGGAATGTGCAGCTTTTCAAATGCCATTCTCAAGCGTTCTTCCCCCTCCGGTAACAGTGCATGGGTAGCTGGTTGCAGCCAAAACACCAACCAGAATCAGTATTATTCAGTCACTACTTATGCATTGTGTCAGTGAGTATTCTGGTATGAATTAGCGGAAGCAGTGAACAGTGATGTAGTAGCTGCCATATAACGTACCGTTATACGCACTCCAGTTCATCTCGCCGTTTGCATCTGGATTGTCTGTAGGCCAGACACGCGTCATCGCGGTTTCCTTTCCATCTATGCGATATGTATTAACGCAAAGTTTGAATTTTCCTAGAGCCTTCGTTGTGGTTGGGTACAAGGTGAAGGATGTTACTGATGTCCACGGCGCAGATGAACCTATTGATTTCCACGAACCGGATTGGCACGGAGGCCAGTGCCAATCCGGTACGTGGAAAAAAATTGGCGCAGGTGATAGCCAAATTGTTACCGCTTCAGCTACTGCGTGGCGTTGGCCTGGAGCAACGGCAACATGTCCATCCGGCAAGAAAGTCATTGGTGGAGGCGGTCAATGCAGATCAAATACCGGATTTATATGGCTCACACGTTCCATGCCTTCAGGCAACAATGCATGGACTGCCAGTTGCGACACGACCGAAGATCAAAATGGTTCAATTACAGTTTACGCCATTTGCCAGTGACGATACTTATCACTGGCAAACCACGATGTAACTACATTTCCCCGACAGGTCAGTTCGGTGAGTACCGCCATAAAAGTTGTATTCGTCATAGAAGCCGCATTTCACAATTCGATTGGCATCATAGGTTGCAACTGACCCCGCAAAATAATTCGGCTTCCACCCGTGCGGATTTTCTGCATTACTGACACTCCAGGTACACTGGCTGGCAGAAAAACCAGATGGCAATGGGATCTGTTGTCCATTTGCTATTTTTCCTGTCAGAACAGTGCTACCTGATGCCCTTCTCCACGTACCGGATTGGCCCCCCTATTTCTATGATTAATCAATACATACTGCATCACAACGATAACTAGCTATTGAAGGTGGGTAAGCTGTTAGTTGCCAGTTTGATCCGGATTTAGATAACGAGCATTCTGAATAATCGTTTGAATTATGGAAACCCGTTGCTCTTACATGGGATAATGCGCAAAAAGTATGCTGCCCCAAGTTTGACTGAGAGTATGGGAAATTAAGCTGATAGGAGGAGACTTTCCCTATGCCTCCTCCTTTTTTCCACACACCGGATTGGCACGGTGATATTGCATTTCGAAGCAAGAATCTCTACCTTCCCCCCTTTTTTGTCTGGAGGGGATATGTTTCAGAAAATCAAAATTCGCAAAATGACAATCAGCCGGGCGCTGGACAAATACCTGAAGACAGTATCCATCCACAAAAAAGGCCATCTACAGGAGTTTTATCGCGTAAATGTGATTAAACGTCACCCTATTGCTGAACGCTATATGGATGACATTACCACTGTTGATATTGCCAATTATCGGGATCAACGGTTGGCACAAATTAACCCACGAACGGGGCGTCAAATAACCGGAAACACCGTCCGTCTTGAACTTGCCCTGTTGTCATCATTATTCAATATCGCCCGTGTGGAATGGGGAACATGCCGCATGAATCCTGTCGAACTGGTCAGAAAACCCAAAATCAGTAGCGGGCGCGATCGTCGCCTGACTTCAGGAGAAGAACGCCGACTTTCGCGGTATTTCAAAGAAAAAAATCAGGCTCTTTACGTCATTTTTCATCTGGCGCTGGAAACAGCAATGCGACAAGGTGAAATCTTGTCATTGCGTTGGGAACACGTCGATCTGCAACATGGGGTAGCTCATCTTCCAACAACCAAAAACGGTGCTCCACGCGATGTTCCGCTATCCAGGAAAGCCCGTAATTACCTGCAAATGCTGCCGACACAGCTTAACGGTAATATTTTTTCTTATACCTCTTCGGGATTCAAAAGTGCCTGGCGAACAGCACTTCAGGAACTGAAGATAGAAAATTTGCATTTTCATGACCTCCGTCATGAGGCCATCAGCCGATTTTTCGAACTTGGTACATTGAACGTCATTGAGGTTGCCGCTATTTCAGGCCATCGCTCCCTGAACATGTTGAAACGATACACACACCTTCGGGCTTATCAACTTGTCAGTAAACTCGATGCCCGACGCAAGCAAACCAGCAAAATCGCTCCCTATTTTGTTCCCTACCCGGCAACGGTCGAGAACAGAAACGGGCAAGTCGTTGTGACTCTGAGTGATTTCGACCTGGAAACAAGCGCAGCCACAAAAGAACAGGCCATATTTCATGCCAGCGTGTTGCTGCTACGAACACTGGCACAAGCCGCCCAGCGAGGAGAACGCGTCCCTACTCCTGGCGAACTTCCTACAAACATTGATGAACGGGTAATGATTTGTCCATTAACAAATTAGAGGATTCACTTATGATAGAACAACTACAGAGTGATTTTTTATTCTGGATATTTATTTACTTCCTGATAGTAGGTTTGCTTATCAGAAACATTCATCTTACCAGAAAAATTAAATCCATCGAAAAAAACAAAATATTCCCAGCGGAGGAATATGCTGTCCTGGACATTGAACAGCATATGTCCAATAAATATATTGGGCGGCTAGTAACCCGTTTTATGAAGAGAACTAATGGTGCACCTTTGTTAATTGTGTTTCCAGAATACGATAAAGGAGACAACAATGAAGACAAAAATTCTCCACCATTCCAACTTGGAAAACTAACATCCAACATCAACAATATTAAAGAAATTTATTCCAATGATGACTTAAACTGTTTTCTGAATAATATTTCGGCACAAAAAAATTTATATACAACGCACTCTGGACCTAGCCAGGCATGGATTGAACATGCATATCCTTTGCAACAAGTAACTATTCTCTTACAAGGCACTCGTCATAGTGAAAGGGAAGATATAATCAGTCAACTTGAGATTATTCTTTCCAGACTAAAAAATGGAGAAAATACAGGTTTTGAGCATGACGATGATTTTGGATATTCATTTCAGTATGATGCCGCAGCAGTAGGAAAATCATCATTTTTCGATGAAGCGGCAGGAAGAAAATAAGAATAACGCTCTATCCATTGCACAGACAAATTAACGTTAATCTTTTATGAAAATCTTATTAACAATATTTATTTATCTGCTTACCGCTTTTCAGTCTGCAAATGCAGGTGGAATACCTTATACATTTAACCAGAAAATTCTTCAGGGGAAAGTTATTCGCGTTCTCGATGGCGACACCATAGAAATTAAAACACTACCCGCAAAAATTGTTGTGTATGAAGTTCCGATCCGAGTCCGATTGATAAACATCGATGCCCCTGAAAAGAAACAACCTTTTGGACGCTGGTCAACTAGTCAGCTTAAAACTCTGGTTGCAGGTAAACAGGTGACAGTCTCTTATTCACATAAAGACCGCTACGGACGCATTATCGGTCATGTGTTCACGACGAACGGCACGGATGCCAGCCGCTTTATGGTTCAGTCTGGCGCTGCATGGGTATATGAACGTTACAACGTGGATGAGTCATTACCGGCTCTGCAACGGGAAGCGCAGGAACAAAAACGTGGTTTGTGGGCCGATGCAAATCCGGTTCCACCGTGGGAATGGCGTATCAGAAATTAAGGGGGCAAGAAAATGCATTCTTCTTTTGGTTTGCCATGATTCTGTCTTTTTATCTTTGTGCAATATTAAAGGCTTCTTTTTAACAGGGGGCGGCATGTATGTAATTAATCAACAGACAAGGGACAATAATATTCTTACGTTGCATGATGTTTTTAAAATCTATCAAAATACAGGGGGGCTTCGTCTTGTAAAAACAGAGGAGAATGAAAAGTACATCTCCATTATCATTTGTGGCGTTTTTCGTATTAGAAAAAACAAAAAGAATAACAAAATCACTTTGTGGGGATACAAGCTAAGAGATAAGCACACTGGGGTATGGACCAGAAGAAATTCATTTCCTGGTAAGATTTTTTTATTCTGGTCTAAAAAATCTGCATACGACATGGACGACTGGTTAAAATATGCGATTAGCTACATCATCAAATCATTGATTGAGGCTGGATATTCAATTGAAGACAAACTCTATTTGTTACGCATTGGAGAGGAAGAGGAAAACAGTGAGAGTCGTTATATTTCCACACTATATCCATCCAATGTATATTACTCATATGAGTATGGAATACATGACATTGTTCATTGCCTTGGTAAAATAGCATCGTTCAACTACCCCTATAATACACGATATATCAGCAGACATATTTTACTCGCAGAGATAAAAAACAAAATTTATCAGAGAGCATTAAAAATTATAGGGGTGGATAATGAATTTAATGCTTCAAAAGCATTGAGTAAAGCTATATGGATAATGGTAGATAAAAAGATATTTGCACAATATGCCAGAGCTTCACATTGTTCGATAGCTTACAATTCAATTCGTCAGGCATTATTTGAGGACTATCTGGATTTTTCAAAGCGAATCCATATTGTGAATGATATGGATTTTTTCGGATTGTGGCCTATGGTTGGTCGTCTAAGACAACAACATAAAAATGGTCAGTTTATACTATCTGGAAAGACAAAATAGTTATATGAAAAAATCAGTTTTCCCTGCAAACTTAGTTATGGTGAGTTCAGAAGTTTACGACATGTTAGTTTGTCATTAGTATATGCTTTAAATGATAAACATGATAATGCATCATTCAGATTTACAGTCAGATTATTACGCCATCCACTTATCAAGAACTATCCTGTGAGAGCAATTTACTGGATTATCGATTATATTAGCATTCGAGCTTACTCAGAAAAAGAAAATGATATTTATCGTATATGCTCAAAATGGCTAGAATATCATCGTGATTTATTTAAAAACATTGGCTTTTATGACCGTAATACTGAATCCAGGCAAACATCACGCTGGGAAATGGAAACGAATCAGTTGTGTCATGCAATTGACTGGTTGTTAGCAGAAGAACGGTTAATTCATAAAAACCAGGAGTGGCCTTCTTTCTGGAGACTATCTGATGAATGGACGCGACAAGTGAAGAATAACGTTATTCCCGTAATCCCAAAATGGAAAGGAACTGGGATAAACTGGCAGAAAGTTGATAACGGTGTAAATGAATTAATTACATTTGATGCTCTGTGTCAGGAAGGTCAGGAGATGGAACATTGCGTTGCCAGTTATGCAGACTGGTGTGCATCTGGAGAATATATTGCAATTTCAGTCCTGATGGATAATGAAAGAGCCACTCTTGGACTTTCACGAAAAGAACATGATTTAACCTATCAGTTTGACCAGATGAGAGGTATTCGTAATCAGGCTGTTTCCAGAAACATGCTAATTAAAGGCAGGCATATTTTAAAAATAATCAACTCATCACTAAAAAGATAATGAGTCATCGCATCTCATTACAGCACCGATGACTGGGTGTTTATTCTTTCTGAATACAAAAACTGACTGAAAGATAAGGAAAGAAAGTTTTCTTACCTGTTTGTCTTACGCAATGGTGAACTGGTTCACCATGAGGTCAACAAATCAGAGCTTCTTTGAGAGGTTTAACATGCAATATGCATTGCTTGATGGATTTGAACGAAAGTTTTTGCTGGATGCTCTTGAATTCGGTGTTCTGAAGGACTGGAAAGAAAATCCGGTAAAAGAACTTCCTGATATTGATGAATCTGCTCACCCCTTCCATGTCTGTTATGGTGGATATTTATTAAATCCTGGTGTTTCAGATTCAGATATTAGCAGAAAAATAAAAGACCAGACAGGATTCTGGCTGGCAGCTATTGATGATACCCGCATGGATTGTCATTCAATAGCTTATTATGATATTCACACACTCCCTCTGATTTCGTGTGGTCATCAAAAGATAGTTCCTTTTGCCGCGTTAATAAAAGCTGATGAATGCATCATTTCAAAAATTTCTTCGTATTCTGGTTTTGCCGTAACAGCCTTTTTGAGAATTAAAGACCAGGATATTGCAACTAATATACTTAACCGTGAGGGGATTTTTGCTTTTAATGGCTGTGAACGCAGATTCAGACATCCAGTAAGTGAAGATAACTGGCAACAGGCAGTATCAGAAGAACGTGCTATCCGTTGTGCCAAAAGATTAATTCAATGTAAAGGATAACAAAATGAAACTTTTTATCGCAGAAAAACCCGCAGTAGCGAATGATATTGTTAAGGCGCTTGGTGGCAATTTTACCCGTCATGATGGCTGGTTTGAAAGTGATAATACTATTGTGACTAACTGTTTTGGTCATATTATCGAATCACAGCCCCCCGAAAACTATAATCCTGAATACAAAGAGTGGAAGATTGAAACACTCCCTTTGCGTCTTTATCCCGTAAAATACCAGCCAGTAGAAAGCGCCGCAAAACAAGTTAAAACGATTATTGAGCTTATCAGGCGTGCCGATGTGACCGAAATTATTCATGCTGGCGATCCAGATGACGAAGGACAGCTACTTGTCGATGAGGTCCTGGAATATGCAGGCAACACAAAACCCGTTAAGCGCGTTCTGATCAACGACAACACCCTTCCGGCAGTGAAAAAGGCACTGGCAAATCCCAAAAATAACCGTGACTTCAGAGGACTCTATCTCAAGGCTCTGGCGCGTTCTGTAGCCGACGCGATATACGGTTTATCCATGACGCGTGCTTATACGATCCCGGCACGGGCTAAAGGCTATAAAGGGACACTTTCGGTCGGGCGTGTTCAGACGCCTATTCTTGGCCTGATAGTAAATCGCACCCGTGCCAACAAGAATCATAAATCCAGTTTCTACTACACCATGACCGGGCATTTTCAACGCGGCGTTGATGTTATCAGGGCGAACTGGAAACCTGGTGAGTTCGCACCACTGACAGACCGTAAATTACTTGATAAGGCGTGGGCGAATGGAGCAGCGGCTTCCCTTGCAGGAAAACCAGCGACAGTTGAAGCAGCAGCAACAGACGATAAAAAAACGGCTGCGCCATTGCCCTTTAACCTGGTCCGGCTTCAGCAGTACATGAACAAGAAGTTCAAAATGACGGCACAACAAACGCTGGATATCACACAGCAGCTACGTGAAAAATACAAAGCAATTACTTACAACCGTTCAGATTGCTCATATCTTTCTGATGAACAATTCAGCGAAGCACCACAGGTTCTCGATGCCCTGAAGTCAGTATTCGATCAGCCACTGGACGTTGATTCGACACGTAAAAGCAAGGCGTTTAACAGTGCGAAAGTGACTGCGCATACGGCGATAATCCCGACCGTTAACGTACCGGATGTAAACGCGCTGAGCAGTGACGAGCGCAATGTTTACCTGGCAATCGCACAACACTATCTTGTTCAGTTCATGCCTGAAAAAACATACCAGGAAGTATCCGTTGCCATTCAGTGTGGTGATGAGTCGTTTTATGCCCGTGCCAGGAAAACAACAGACAGCGGATTTGAAGCGTTTCTTGGTGAGGAAAATACCGGGGATGAGGAATCAGAAGCCGAAAATGATGATTCCGCTTTTGATCTGCTCTGTAAAATTCGCACAGGAGAAACAGTGACGACAAAAGAAGTGGTTGTGAATGAGAAGAAAACAACGCCACCGCCATTATTCACCGAAGCCACTTTACTTGCCGCGCTTGTTCGTGTCGCAGATTTTGTCACTGATCCAGTGATTAAAAAGTTACTGAAGGATAAAGATCGGGATAAAAAAGACGAACATGGCGGTATTGGTACGCCAGCTACGCGGGCTTCCATATTGGAAACACTGAAAAAACGGAACTATATCACCCTGGAAAAAGGAAAACTTATTCCGACAGATACCGGGTATGCGCTTATTGATGCTCTGCCGGATATAGCTGTTAATCCAGATATGACGGCATTATGGGCGGAAAAACAGACACTCATTGAAAACGGAGAAATGACCATCGAACAGTTCGTTGACGAACTGTACAATGATCTGATACCGATGATCAGTAATGCGAACAGTGCTGAAATAAAAGTTTCCCCCAGCGCGCCGTCTGGTCAGTCACAACGCCTGTCCTCTCCTTGTCCTTCCTGTGGTAAACAGATTGTTATCAGGCCAAAAAGCTATTCCTGTACAGGATGTGAATTTAAGATATGGAAAGATTTCTGCGGCAAATCATTAACCGATAAACAAATTGAAACGTTAATAACAAAAGGAGTTACAAGTGAATTGAAAGGTTTCATTAGTCAAAAAACAAACAAAGAATTTTCAGCAAAAGTAAAACTGGTTGACAAAGCAACCGGGAAACTGGGATTTGAGTTTACACAAAAAAGTAAGAAATAAATCCAGCAGTAGAAATCAAACATCGTTGTAGCTACTATAGGACAAGGATGTTCTTCAGGAATTGTACAATGAAAACAAAACAAGACTGGCTCTTTCAGTTAAGACGTTGCTCAACACTCGACACACTTGAAAAGATTATTGAAAAAAACCAAAACAGCCTCCCTCCTTCTGAGCTTGAGTCGTTTAATGCCGCCGCCGATCACAGGCTTGCAGAACTCACAATGAATAAACTCTACGATAAAATCCCCCCATCCGTCTGGAAATATGTATATTAGTTCTCATCTATTAATATTAGATTTTTGATCGACACAAACATCAGCAATCCCTATACACCTTTCATAGAATGAATTGAACCCTGTATATAGCCTGTCTGAAATGGATATCTGGCAGGCTATCTTAATAGTGTTATAGGTGATGTGAATGTTTTTCCACATGATCACTCTTTTTCTGTTCTTATCACTATTGATACTCCTGATAAGGATATTCTCCGCCAGACTAATAATTCCGGCTGTGGGCGTGTTTCTGCCAGTATCATCACTCTGGATGGGATTTCATATGCTCACAGAAAATGAATCCTGGACAGTTTTGTTGGTTCTTATACTTATAGACTGGATTAAATCATGAAAGAATACGAAAAAGCGGCTTTAATATATTCCTTAAAGGAAAGCAATACATTAGTTCTTCGGATTATACTCATCTCTATTTTAGTTGTCGGGGTGATTTCAGGCGCGGTATACTTATATAACTTAGCGATCTCGTTGTTTGATTCAAACCCGACGTCTGTGCAATTCACCGTTTGCGGAGTAGGCTGTTTTATTGCTCTATTACTTCAATGGATATCTAATGTTGATGCAAATTACAGAGAAAGAATTGGGGAGCAACCAAGTACAATAAAAAACATTGTACAATATTTATTTGCAGCCATTATTATCATTAGTTTCATTACAATGGCATTAACAGCCTCATTAGTCTTAAAAGACTCGTCCAACATATGGCTCAACATTACTTTTATTGCATTATTACTGTCCATTTTTGTAGCTGTTATTTCTGTTTGGGGTTGATTTTTTTTCCTTGAATTGTTCACCCTTCTTAAAAAACACCCACGCAAGCCCTGCCGACATCGCCCACGCAAGCATCATCGACACCACCGTATGGCTCAAAAAATGATCGCCAATAATCATCTTATAGCAGCCCATCGCCCAGCCCAATGCCATCACCACGATGATGATCGCACCACGACGGCGGCGCAAACTTGGCGCAAACGCAAAGGCAAACAGCGCAAATCCGCTACTGGCATGCGCCGCAGGAAAGCACTTATCAGGAATGGTGTTACGCATACTATCAAGCATCGGCAAATACGGCAGCGTACCATCAAAAATCGTCAAATGCACAGGGCAGACCACATGAGTATATGCCTTCAATGACGCGACAACTGTCGGCACTAGGATCAAAGTCAGCACCAGATACGCAAGCTCACGCACGCGAAATTTTGTCACTGGGACAAGCCACTTGGCAGTGATAGCATTGCCCTTTTTCTCATGATAAGCACGGCAAATGGTCGCAACCAGCAAGTAGATCAGCATCGCCATCAGCAGCTTTTTTAGTCCAGAATACAGTAGCAAATCTGGCAAAAAAGCTTGCTTGGCAACCATCCAATGCCCCATACCCAGATAAAACCAATCAGCGACCATCAGATCAATCTGACTGTGCTCAAGGGTCAGCGTGGCAACGATCGCCATGACAAGAGCGATACTCATCTCAGCAAGTAGGCGTTTATTTGATAAATACGGCATAACAAACCCCACCCCACCGCCCATAATACGAATGGAGTGTGCGGTGGGTTTGGAAAAAATACAGGGAGAAATCAGCGGATGAATGCGGTGCGGTCTTTGACTTTGTCCGCGGTGACATCAAACAGCTTTAATAATGTCGGCGTGATCGCGTCATGGGTCAGGACGGTATCGGTTGCCATTGGCGTGATGCCAGTTTGCTTATCCGTCCAGAAAAATGCAGGCACACTGCGCTGTTCTTTTGGTGCAAAGGCATTTGGCATACCATGTAGATAGACACCGTTCTCACCCAGACTTTCGCCATGATCGCTGACATACAGCATTGAGACATCATAGGCATTGCTGTGCGTCTGCAGCCACTGGATACTTTGAGCGATGAAATCATCGGTGGCAAGCAAGGCATTGTCATAAGCATTGATCAAGGACTGATGTTCGCACTTGGCAAGCTCATTACCTTCACACACTGGCGTGAATTTGGCAAACTTTTCATCATATCGCTTAAAATACGCAGGCCCGTGATTGCCCATTTGGTGCAGCATGATCAGCATATCTTTGCCGTTATTGGCAGCGACAAAGTCATCTAAGCCAACGAGCATACCGACATCGCGGCATTCGTTATAAGGATTGGTGTTGCAGATGGCGTTGTTGGTCGCGGATTTATAATCGGCAAATTGCGCTTTTGGCAGCTTATCCATCACGCCTTTTGAGTCCGAATTATTATCACGCCACAAGATACTTACGCCCAAGCGATCCAGCGTATCCAGCACATTTTCTTGGTATTTGGCGGTATCGACATCATACTCATCCGCGCCCAGATAGCTGAACATACACGGCACAGAATACGCCGTCGATGTGCCGCACGATGTGACATTGCTAAAATTGGTCACGCCATCGATCTTGGCAAGCTGTGGGAAAGTATCGCGCTCATAGCCATTGAAGCTGACATGATCGGCGCGTGCCGTCTCACCGACGACGAACACCACTAGGCGTGGCTTACGCATATCAGGCTTGGTTGCTTGTACCGCGTCTTTGGCGTGATAAATGGTATCTTTTGGCGCACTGGCTTTTTTATACTCAATACTGGCAAGCTTACCCACCGAGTAGATTGGCATGATCGGATTGACATAGCTACGCAGCGGCTTATGCACGCGAAAGAAACTGGCATAATGACTGCTGAACGCCACCACAGGCAGTAAAATCAGCGCAAGACTTGCCACGATCAAGCCCAATCGGCGCATCAAACCCTTGCCCCAAGTCGGATAATCCACCTTAACAAAAGCCACAAGCAAACTTGGTAGCACACCCAAACCAATGATACGCATGATAAACGCTGCGTTTAATAGATCCTTGGTCTCGGCTTGGTCGGTCTGTAGGGCATTTTGGAGCATGGTCGTATCATAGACCGTGCCATAAGTGTCAGTAAAATAACTGGTCACCGCGCCCATGATTAATAGCAAAATCAACACAGGCTTTAGCACATAGCGATACGATGATAACAGCGTGGTGATCAGTAGCATCGCGCCAAAGAGCACGACAGCGATCGTCAGCACAAAGCCGAGATTGTCCGCGATGGGATAGGTTTGGCTGATTTTATCAAAAAAGGTAAGATTGGCGGTCGCGGTCAAGAAAACGGCAACACTCGCCACAAGAACAAACGGACTGACCGAGCGTCGGTACCACACAGAAGTATGCTGCATCATGAGAAACTACTCAAAAAATAAACGGTGGGATAATTGCGGCAATTTTACTGCAATTTTTTAAGAAATCCAGTACAATTTATCTGATATAAAAAATTATGCGATACAGAAATATTTCAGAAATTTTATTAGGCAATCATTGCGCAATCCCATACTGAATATACACTTGAGAGTATTTATAATTTGTATCTTAAAAAGCCCGAAAACCGGGCTTTTTTCTTAATTAGTGCATGTCCTGTGAATTGTCACGCTGTTGCTGCAATTCCAGATGTTCTTCTCTGGCCTGGACAAATTGTTTTCCAAGAGCATCTTCTGCCATTTCACGAGTGAATCCGTGATTAAGCAAATCGGATTCGGCCTTCTCCCTTTCGAACTTCAGTCCTTCCCCTCTGAACTTGTCCTCAAAGCGATCAATTGCCTCAAGAATCTTGCCGTCTTCCGGCGTGCAATCCCGTCCCTGTGCTTTCTCAATTTCATGACGCTCCACGCGTTCAGCATTTTTCATTACAGCGTCAATCCCCTGAGAAATATGTTCAGACTCGACGCGATAAATGACAGTATCGCGCTTATTGAGATCATGTAGCTCGCATTCAACCCGGCCCCACTCAATAGCATCCTTGAGAGAGCTGAAATCTTTTATTTCAGCATTCAGGCCTTCATGTGTTGAGAAATAGACATAATCCTTCTGTTGTTCCAGTTTATTCACATTTTCAATAGCCCTTGTACTGAAATGGATACCTGTAATTACCGGAACACGAGCCGATGTTTGGTCCCCCGTTAAAACTTCAGAAGGTGTTTTTCCAGTGATCGCGGCAAATTGCTGCTCCGTAACATCCACTCTGGCAACTGCATCACCACGCTCTAAGCCATGCTTACCAGCGACCGCAAGGTGATAAAGACCACCTTCCCCCCTGGTAATTTCCGCCTCCACAACGATATCCCCATTGCAGGAACTGAACTGAGAACGGTCTTTAACCAGGAAGTTTTCAAGCCCGGAGATCATATGCTCGTTAGCTGAAATACTGGCGAGTATCTCTTCTGGTGATTCTCTGGACGAATCCCCCGCCTGTTCCATCACTGCCATATTAGCGTCATTAACAGCGTCCTTAATTCCTTTAAAGGCGATTTCTTCTCTTGTTACAGGTGTGATTAAGATATCATCCTGGTTAAGCCCGTGCTCCTGAAGCATCTTATTTTTATATTCAGATGCGTCGTGCAATGACTCAAAAGTCTTAATATCTTCACTAAACTCATCCTTCGAAAAAGAAACCGCATACACTGGAGTACGGTATTCTTCATATGAATTGGCAATTATTTCAAATGGCCTATCAAACGTTACTAATGCCCCCTCTGGATAAGAGGATAATTCATCGGTTGAGACAGTTTTAGACATAAGCACAACAGTATCAAAACCATCACCATTTAAATAATTGCTTTCATATTTTTCTATTGCAGAAGATTTGCTTTCCTCATAACACTGAATAGCCGCATCTTTAGAATGAAAGACGATACCTTCATTCAAATCATGGAAGCGACTAAAGTTTATACAATAAATTTCCTGTTTATTATGCACCTGCGCAGTAGCCTGATCGTGTTGAGTAGTAAGCTGCTCCTGAATCAGAGCCTGTGTTCTGTCAATACCTAACTCATTCACAATTTTGCAAAATTCTTTTGCGTCGTTTTCATTATCAAAACTGGCAACGTCAAAAATATCATCGCTGTCTCCAGGTACATGTCCCAGCACTTCCCAAATCTCATTTTCATCGCTATCCAGAGATTTCAAATAGCCAAATTCACCATTTGTGCCTTTACTAAGCATCTGTGAATCCAGGGTGTTTGCCCTGGTAATAACACCAGGATCATATGAAGATGTGGCCTGCGCTGCGACCTGTGCTTGCTCTGTGGCCTGTGCCTGCTCTGTGGCCTGTGCCTGTTCGGTAGCCTGTTCCTGTTCGGTAGCCTGTTCCTGTTCGGTGACCTGTTCCTGTTCGGTGGCCTGTTCCTGCTCTGTAGCCTGTGCCTGCTCTGTAGCCTGTGCCTGTTCTGTAGCCTGTGCCTGCTCTGTAGCCTGTGCCTGCTCTGTAGCCTGTTCCTGTTCGGTGGCCTGTTCCTTCAATGCATCACCTTTCTCTATTCTGGATTCGGACTCCTGGCTATTTTCCTGTGTTTCCACCTGCTCAAACTTATTACCCTGAAGTTCTGCTTTTAATTCCAGCATCATCTGTTGATACTGCTCCGGGCGTAAAATAATCTTCATGTCCTGCTCTGCGGCAACTTCAGCGCACATTTTTTTGAAATCTTCAGAGCCGGTAAGTTTGAGTACACCACCAAACTTTTCCCTGGAATACTCAAGCATTATTCCGATCTCTTCTTTTGAAGGATTTTTACCCGCAACGACAAAGTTCCCTTTGTCGGTAAAGACAGGCTTTTCCGATTCCTGATCGCGATAAACAATCCTGGAATCCTGCTTATCCATCACAAGATCTTTTAGTTTGGAGTTAACCTTTTTCGCCTCTTCTAAGCGGCGCTGGGAATCCACCGCTTTCTGAAGCGAAAGTTCGGGTTCGTCAGCAGAAATGGCGTTGATTTCATCGAAGTTGAGATAGCTTTTGAGACGTTCAAGGGCTTTCATTTCATCTTTATCCTTATGCCAGTCAGCATGATATTGACGAATTATGTGTCGCCCCTCTGTGTCGAGTTCAGAAAGACGCTCAAGTGTGGTTAGTTTTTTGTAAACAATCACACCCACGGCAATATCACGCTGTTCACGTGGTATTAACTTCAACTCGCGTCTCATCTCTCGCAGATCATTATACAGCTTGCCACGCTCAAACCTGATAGTATTTCGTAATGTTTTTTCCGATAAATTCAGTGAGTTAAGACGCTCACGGGCTTCATGATGCGTAAGGCGTCTGTAGGTTGGATAGCGCGTATATGGCGTGTTTTCTAACTGCTGTGAATAAACTTCAAGCAGAAAGGATTTCGCATCTTTCCAGGCAAGATTAATATGCTTTGTCAGAAAATCAGATGCGTTCATATTACGATTCCCCACAGAAAACCGGGGGGAACCGTCCTTTGCTGTTCTGATTTTATGCTGCGCTGGAATAATATTAAAACGCTCGGCGGCAGAAGACAGAAACCTGACAGGATCAATATTTCTGCGAATTTCTGCCATCGTTGCAATTTCGTTTTTCTCTGCCGCCTCATTCAGAGTCTGAAACATCGTTTCACACAAAAAAGAAGAGCGTTCAAGACTTTTTATTCCTGACTCTGTGAATTGTCTATCATAATCCCGTCGCACATCCTGACCAGGATGTTCTCTTTGCGATAATTGCTCTGCCAGATCACGCTGCGAAATATCTGACAATACACTGACAGAGTCGGGTCTTGTGAATCCATTGATTCCGTAAACCATACCGCGTTGGGGCATACGTGACAATCCGACTGTTGCTTCAGATTGACGGATTCTGGCAAACTTTTTAGGACACGACTTGTAACCTCCCGCTCGTCCTGACGTTTGCTGAGAATTTCTTTCGTTAAGTTTTTCTCTTGAGTCATATTCTTTTATCCTCTCTTGCAGGAAATCAATTTGTTGTGAAGGGCTTAATGTCTTGTAAAGTTCCCTTGTTTTCTCCGCCTGGTTAAAAATATGCTTAATCTCTTGGCTTGTTTTATTTAACCAGGTATTAAGTCTCTTTTCTATCTCTTTGTGTGTTGGTTTCTCAAGTGTTAATGTCCTTGTCTCAATGTAATTCTGACGAAAAAGAGGACTTTTTAAGTTTATGTATTTTTTATCTCCAGGCAATTTTACAGCCAGATACTCATTGGTTTTACCAGCATTTCTTATACGAAGTTCACCATACTCTGCAACAATATCTTTGAATACAGAGTAATTTTCAATTTTCTCGTTCTCTATACGCGAAAGCAACTCACCTTTCAATTCAGAGTGATGCTCTTTGTAAAGATCCCCCTTAACTCTACTTATAATTTTTCCGTAATCCGCATCTTTACGCGGATAGTCTTTAGGGCTATCAAGATTATATTTATTATTAATAAATTCCTGTATAGCATCAAGCTGTTCAATTGTATGCCCTTTGGTAACATCTCCCACTGGATTCAGGAACTTTTCAGTAATCAAATTTACTTTAGGAATTACAATATGAATATGTGGTTTTCTTTCAACAAGTTCACCAGTGCTATTATCCTGGATATGACGAATTTTAGGCAAATGAGCTTCCGCATAAAAAGAGTATTCATCAGGATGATAAGCATTCATCAATAATTTTTTATAATCATCAACAACAGCCTTTAACACTTCATTCGACACATGACTTTCATGAAAAGACAGAGTAATGTGCAAATAACGTTCCTGACTTTTGTTTTCAATAGAATCAATAATCTTATCTGTAGTCTGTAAATCACCATCAAGAACAACACGATGATCAAGTTCATCACGCGTGTACTGGCGTTCTGCTTTGCGACCATTTATCAGATAATCAACGATACCATCATTACCACCACCGTATCTGACAATCATTTAGCTATCTCCTGAAGGCGATCACGAATACCGATTAGTCCATTTAAAACCTTTTTATAAAGCGATTCTGATATAATACCTTTTAAATGATCTGAATTTAATCGGTGCGCTATTTGATTTATGTTGTTTCCTGCCCAACTCAACTGAGAAAGACAACGTTTGTATTCTGGTATGTTACGTTTATCAGATGCATATGTGTTTATTTTACCAATAGTAAGCAGCCTGAAAAATTCAGACTTACTAATATTAAGCTCTTTTATAGCCCTATCGAACGGAGCATATTCTTCTTCGGTAAGTCTGAATGTTACATGAACGTTTTTGTTGGTTTTTTTCTTCATATGTCCTCAAGGTTCGTAGAACCGCATAAGAACGGCTGCATCGTTCGGGGTTTCAAAGGGGCGTCCCCCTTTGGCACACGATTGTAACATGACCGGAACGGTCTTGTGTACAATCGGTATCGTGCCTGTGTTTTAGAAGAACAAAAAATGCCGTGCATACAGCCCACACAATGACTCACATAATAACCCACAACTCAAAACACACAGCCCACACAATCACCCACACTTTAACCCACAAAAAAGACCGCAACCCCATTGACAACCCACAAAACAACCCACATAATCACCCACACAAACGGCGAGCAAATTGCTTTAAATAAGGTATTATGCCAATGTAGGAGGTAGAGAGAGAGAGGAAATGTAACAAATGAAAAAGATCGAGAGTTTATTATCTCCAATATGCGAGGCTATAAACGAAACAAAATCGAAATCAAAACAGGCTGTCTTCAATATGTATTTGCAAAATATACTTGAAGCAAAGAAATATTATACATGGGAGCAAATAGCTGATTACATAAACAACAACACCAAGACAGAACTAGCCCAAAAGACTTATATAAATATGACAGAGAGGGCTAAAAAAAGACAAAAATGCACTGAACCAAAAGAACAGGCAAAAACCATAGATGTAATTGATCAGAATGAAGCTAAAGACGATGAACCGAGAGGGGGGGTAAAAGGTTTTTTTTCAAACATTAGTGAGAACAAAAAAGAAATAGAGCACGATCCAAGTGCTACGAATGAAAAATTCATAAATAAATATCTTTAAGTAAAGGAGCATTATAAATGAAAAACTCAATCAATTTCATCCTTCAGGGTAAAGGTGGTGTTGGAAAATCATTCGCGACCGCAATACTAGCACAATACTTTATTGATGAAAATCACATGGATAATATCGTAGTCGGTGACACAGACCCGGTTAATACAACTACGGTTAAAGTAAAAAGATTAAATGCAGATTTGATACAAATCACTGAAAACAGCAAAGTAATACAATCCAAATTCGATCCAATGTTCGAATCAATGCTGACTAATAGTCAGAATACTTTTGTTATTGACAATGGCGCATCTACATTTTTACCGTTAATTCAGTATTTCAATGATAACTGTGTTATGGACATGTTTGAAGATGTAGAACAAGACGTTTATATCCATACTGTTATCGTTGGTGGACAAGCTCTTGCGGATACCTTACAGGGATTTGAAGAACTGAAAGAACTGGTTAAAGGAAGTAAGGTAAAACTTATTGTCTGGATAAATGAATTTCAGGGTATTCCAGCACTTGAAAATATCCCATTGATAGAAACTAAATTCATTGAAAAAAACAAGGATGTAATCGCTGGCGTTGTTGTTATTCAGGACAGAAAAAGTGATGCCTTTGCCTCTGATATCAAAGAGCTAACAGAAAAATCACTAACACTGAAAGAAGCTCTTGAGTCTGACCATTTTGGATTAATGGCTAAATCACGATTAAAACGAGTCTTCAATGACATTTACAAACAATTAGATAGCATCTATGACGATGAACACGGTGAATAATATGAGTACAGTTAATCAGCCAGAATTAAAACAGCCTGAAAAGGCTGTTTCCAGTGAAGATATTGATAATTTTATTGTTGATGTATTCAAGGAGACAGGGCATAAAATATCTAAAGATGATCCAGTTATTTCATTGATTTTTCTAAACCAAAAGATACAGAAAAAATTCAGCAATGAGTTACAAGCTAACTTCACAGCTCTGTCTGAAGGCTTCAGACAGGTCGTTTCATCTGTAGAAAATGACTATATTCAAAGATTCAAAAATATCGTTGAGACGTGCGGCGATCTGGATAATGAAATAAAAGAAAAAGTAGAAGAGGGAAAAAACGATCTAAAAGAAACAAGCGTTGAGGTAAAAGAAAAATTAACAGATGATATTATTGAACTCATATCTGGAATTAAACGCAACCAGGAAAAAAACAACAAATTATATGAAGAAAAGTTGAATTCATTATCTAAGGCTGTAAAGCCCTTCAGTACAAGAACAGCCATTGCAATTTGTGCTCTGTGCACATTATGCCTGTCTGCGGCATTTTCTGGCGCAACCTGGTATGTTGCACAACATGAAAAGGAGGCAAGTCTGCGCTTCTATGCAAGAGCATTTCTTGATATGAAAAAAATAACTGAAGAGAGCATGAGAAAATTACCAAAATCAGACCAGCAAAATATAAAACTCAAACTAGAAGAAATTGATTCAAGAAAACCATAAATATGAAAAGGAGTCACTAATGACCACTTTTACCAACGACAACAAGGAACTAATTAAAGAAATCAGAGAGCGAATCGGCAGCCTGGACGTCCGAGACAATATTGAGCGTCGGGCTTATGAAATTGCTCTGGCATCACTGGAAGCAGAAGCGCCAAATTTGCCTGGTGGTTTCACAATTGAAGAAGCAAAAGAATTACACGAAAATCTGGTAAAAAGTCACGTAAGCAAGGCATTAAGTGGCGAAAAAATGAAAAAAGAAAATCGTGATGCCGATTTACGCTGGATTCATGGCGTAATAGTTCAGGCTGCGTGGTTTGTGAAAGCATCACTAGGGCAGAACGCATAGTGCGTACCTGCTTTTCTCCTGGCAACGGTGGATCTTCCGCTTCCTCGTCGCTCGCTCGCTATGCTCGGTCGCTGGACTGCGGCGAGCGGTTAGCTATCAAAAACTATCCCCGCACAACGCGGGGATAGTTTTATTTATATGCAAGTTCATGACGTGCCGCCTGAGCCAGAAAATGGCTACGATCTTTGTATACGCCACCACTTTCTCTCACATATCCATCAATACGACGAATCAATACATCAGGCAATGAAATATTAATACGTTGTTGTTTGCCCTCAATTTCTGACAAATCAACATCAATTACAAACCAGCTATCACAGTGGTTATAATTTGGGTTGGCGGAATAAGTCAAACACCCTTCATCATGAATATCATCAACAGAATGAGCACCGCTTATTACCATCTCTTCCACGATTGCCAATATCGCTTCACGCGCCATTGCGGGTATTTCTGCCTGAGAATCAGCAGCAGAAACACATCCAAAATCAAAGCAATCAAAAACCGGAACGGTGATACCGTATGCTGTATGATCATCTTTCGGTGTTTCGACACCAACAGAAAAGAACATGGCTACCTCCAAAGTCGGCGGGGATTAAATCCCCGCCATTTTTTTGATCGATCTGACAGTACCTAGCGGCAAGTCCTTTTTAGGATGAGGAACAGGAAAAGTTTTTCCTGTTATTGGCGACCACCATATCTGGTGACTGCTTGCCTTATGCCGTTTCAACTCGCAACCAGCAGCTATCAGTTCTTTCAACAGGTCAGCAGATTTCATATGTCCTCCCTAACCTGAGGATAATTATACACACGCATACACACAAAGGCAAATTATTTCATTCGTATGACTTATGAACCACACTGTAAAGACAACTCAATCTTTACAGTGTAAGTCATTTATCCAGTTTTATCGCTGTGTATGTGATACATAGAAAATAATATAGTATTTTACTATATGATATCTGATTGACACTTTTAACTGCACATCTCATCATTTACATCGTAAAGACAAACATAGATTTACAATGTAAAGCTATGTAATTAAACACTCCGTGTCCCAAATAAGGAAAGAAAATGACTCAACTAATCCCAGAAAAGATACTGGAAATCATAGATGATCATGATCGTGCAGAAAAAAAGCAACGCAACAAAATCGGTTTCATTTATTTATGTCTCTGTTTAGCAATAATTGGTGTGGCCGCGTATACCTTTATATCAACGTTTAGCATTAATGTGGTAACAATCATCATAATGCTTTTCGGTGTGTTTATGATTGTGATTTTTAAGAGCTATTTAGACTCATGGAGTGGGATAATTCTTAGCAGTGACCACATATTGTCCATACTCGATAAAACCAAAGATTACCCAGAAATTAAACGTATAGTTATTAATCGTCTGCTCTCCGGCTCAATACTCACGGGTAAAGATGAAGAGTACATATACAGCCAACTGGAAAAGGCCCAACAAAGCAACGAACGTGAAAAGAGATTGCAAGCAATTAAAGAGTATACATCGTAATACAACGCATTACGTCGAAATACCCTGGATCATCGAAGCCACATACCCCTAAGCGCAGCGCAACCGCCGGAAAACGCACCACACTGTAAAGACAATAAAATCTTTACAACGTAAAGCTAACTATGTAATACAACGCGCTACACAATAAGAAAGGGAGAGCATGACACTCTCCCCATATATGACTCAAACTAAAGCATTATCCCGGTTATTTAAAACATTTCATACCCTTGCAGGTAGTTTAACCACCACCGGAATTGATCCCACTCCGTGCACGTCATTGCCGGAATTCTGGTTTCCCAGCCTTTGACAAGGGAGTCAGCAAGCTGTACGATCTGCCGCGTTGACATTTAAAAACCTCATTCAGTTTTGATTGTCGATAACGTGATCAGGTTGTTCCAGCAACCTGATCACTTTCACTTTTTCAGTTTTCAATCCTCCTTAGCATATTTTTCATTAAAATCTTGTTAGCTGAATCAAGATCAATATCGTACTTAAAAGCAATCAATTTTATTGCTTTCTTTTTTAGAAGTTTTTTTAATTCAGGTGTTGAGCATAGTTCTTTGTAAACCTGATGAAGATATACCCCATGTTCATCTTCAAACTTCTTGTCAATAACTGATGTATACATTATAGCGTCGAAACAATAATCATCATCTACAGGACAAGCAGGCCAGAATATCATCTCTACTGCCATTTTTTTAGCTTCAGTAAGCATATCCGATTCCGTGATCATTTTTTGTTTATATCTCCGCTGACAGTGGTTACGTCACCAAAAACATCGCCACAAGTAACATCACCACTTACAGTGGTTATATCGCCATTAACCTGACGACAATCAACATCACCACTCACGGTTTCAACATCCCCAGCATTCCCATGAATACTGACATCAGCATTTTCGGTTACTATTTTATTTACATTTCCATGTATTTCTATCTTAATACTCCTGCCTTTAAAAACCACTGTTTTATTACCAATTTTAATACAATCATCAGTGATAACAATGTTTTCACTATTTTCTACCGAGACATGCTCTTTTCCATCGATTGTAATTTTATTACCGGCAACGATTAAACCTTTGCCAACAACATAAACACTTTTCATAAAATCAACTCCTTTCAGGAAAATGCAGGGATGCCCCTGCATTCATAATGCTTAACAAAGACACTCAATAAAATCTTTAAAACTCAAGCATTCATCGCCATCTTTTAATGAATCAAAATATTTTTCATATTCGTCCCTGTAGAAAAGGACTAAATCAATATCACTCTGCTTAAGTTTGCCAAACTGAGGAACAATTCCGGTTTTATAGTCACGAATGTTATTGTTATCCGTAAATATGACAACATACTGTTGTCCCGTATCCTTATGAATAAGAACAATCGTGCAAAGCGTTACTCGTTCGAATGTGAAAACATGATTCGTGGTTGAAGTGAATTTCATTTTAAATCTCCTGTCCGTTTGGACTTAAGAAGGAAAGGAGCCAATCCCCTTTCGATGAAACAATAATACATCTATTTAGATGTATTATCAAGATTTATTGCCTGAAAACAGCAAGTTATTTGATGGTTTGCTCATTTTTTAATCCGCGCCAGCGGATAGAAGGGGCGAAAGAAAATACCAGGGAGCAGCGGGGCCACATCGCCCCGAAGCGCGGCGCAGCCGCTGACGAACATACCAGGATGCACAGGGCCATCCCTTCGCCCTGCAAAGCCAGAACAGACCAACAGGCTATGATCATGCTGATTTGCGCCGCAGAATGCCGCAGTTAGCGCGAGCGCCAGCGAGTTCACGCCGTCCTGGTGCATTGCAGCAGGGCGGGGCGCTGTACTGCGCGTGTGAGCGTCAGCGAGCTACGGGCGCAACAACACACCAGGCAAAATCGCAATTATGTAAAGTCGCCCTGTTACAAACACACACTGTGTAAAGACAAAGAACAATTACAATGTAAAGACAAATAAACCTTTACACTGTATATCTTAGATTTCTGCGTCGTGGTGTTTTTCCCTAGATTCTACGTCAGTACTTCAAAAAGCATAATCAAAGCCTTGATAAATATGCATTCCTTCGAAATTCAGCTTTCACCCATTGGGTGAAAGAAAAGTGCTCAAAAATATGTTAAATTATCAGCTTTTATGACTCGATATATGGTAAAATAATAGTAAGAAAAGTAGTAAAAAGGGGTTCTAATTATGATTAATAAAATTGATTTCAAAGCTAAGAATCTAACATCAAATGCAGGTCTTTTTCTGCTCCTTGAGAATGCAAAAAGCAATGGGATTTTTGATTTTATTGAAAATGACCTCGTATTTGATAATGACTCAACAAATAAAATCAAGATGAATCATATAAAGACCATGCTCTGCGGTCACTTCATTGGCATTGATAAGTTAGAACGTCTAAAGCTACTTCAAAATGATCCCCTCGTCAACGAGTTTGATATTTCCGTAAAAGAACCTGAAACAGTGTCACGGTTTCTAGGAAACTTCAACTTCAAGACAACCCAAATGTTTAGAGACATTAATTTTAAAGTCTTTAAAAAACTGCTCACTAAAAGTAAATTGACATCCATTACGATTGATATTGATAGTAGTGTAATTAACGTAGAAGGTCATCAAGAAGGTGCGTCAAAAGGATATAATCCTAAGAAACTGGGAAACCGATGCTACAATATCCAATTTGCATTTTGCGACGAATTAAAAGCATATGTTACCGGATTTGTAAGAAGTGGCAATACTTACACTGCAAACGGTGCTGCGGAAATGATCAAAGAAATTGTTGCTAACATCAAATCAGACGATTTAGAAATTTTATTTCGAATGGATAGTGGCTACTTTGATGAAAAAATTATCGAAACGATAGAATCTCTTGGATGCAAATATTTAATTAAAGCCAAAAGTTATTCTACACTCACCTCACAAGCAACGAATTCATCAATTGTATTCGTTAAAGGAGAAGAAGGTAGAGAAACTACAGAACTGTATACAAAATTAGTTAAATGGGAAAAAGACAGAAGATTTGTCGTATCTCGCGTACTGAAACCAGAAAAAGAAAGAGCACAATTATCACTTTTAGAAGGTTCCGAATACGACTACTTTTTCTTTGTAACAAATACTACCTTGCTTTCTGAAAAAGTAGTTATATACTATGAAAAGCGTGGTAATGCTGAAAACTATATCAAAGAAGCCAAATACGACATGGCGGTGGGTCATCTCTTGCTAAAGTCATTTTGGGCGAATGAAGCCGTGTTTCAAATGATGATGCTTTCATATAACCTATTTTTGTTGTTCAGGTTTGATTCCTTGGACTCTTCAGAATACAGACAGCAAATAAAGACCTTTCGTTTGAAGTATGTATTTCTTGCAGCAAAAATAATCAAAACCGCAAGATATGTAATCATGAAGTTGTCGGAAAACTATCCGTACAAGGGAGTGTATGAAAAATGTCTGGTATAATAAGAATATCATCAATAAAATTGAGTGTTGCTCTGTGGATAACTTGCAGAGTTTATTAAGTATCATTGCAGCAAAGATGAAATCAATGATTTATCAAAAATGATTGAAAGGTGGTTGTAAATAATGTTACAATGTGTGAGAAGCAGTCTAAATTCTTCGTGAAATAGTGATTTTTGAAGCTAATAAAAAACACACGTGGAATTTAGGTATTCATGTTGTTGTTATTTCGTCTCTTTCAGAATAAGGAATCCCATGGTTAAAAAATCACTGCGCCAGTTCACGCTGATGGCGACGGCAACCGTCACGCTGTTGTTAGGAAGTGTGCCGCTGTATGCGCAAACGGCGGACGTACAGCAAAAACTTGCCGAATTAGAGCGGCAGTCGGGAGGCAGACTGGGTGTGGCATTGATTAACACAGCAGATAATTCGCAAATACTTTATCGTGCTGATGAGCGCTTTGCGATGTGCAGCACCAGTAAAGTGATGGCCGCGGCCGCGGTGCTGAAGAAAAGTGAAAGCGAACCGAATCTGTTAAATCAGCGAGTTGAGATCAAAAAATCTGACCTTGTTAACTATAATCCGATTGCCGAAAAACACGTCAACGGCACAATGACGCTGGCAGAACTGAGCGCGGCCGCGTTGCAGTACAGCGACAATACCGCCATGAACAAATTGATTGCCCAGCTCGGTGGCCCGGGAGGCGTGACGGCTTTTGCCCGCGCGATCGGCGATGAGACGTTTCGTCTGGATCGCACTGAACCTACGCTGAATACCGCCATTCCCGGCGACCCGAGAGACACCACCACGCCGCGGGCAATGGCGCAAACTCTGCGGAATCTGACGCTGGGTAAAGCATTGGGCGACAGCCAACGGGCGCAGCTGGTGACATGGATGAAAGGCAATACCACCGGTGCAGCGAGCATTCAGGCTGGACTGCCTGCTTCCTGGGTTGTGGGGGATAAAACCGGCAGCGGTGGCTATGGCACCACCAACGATATCGCGGTGATCTGGCCAAAAGATCGTGCGCCGCTGATTCTGGTCACTTACTTCACCCAGCCTCAACCTAAGGCAGAAAGCCGTCGCGATGTATTAGCGTCGGCGGCTAAAATCGTCACCGACGGTTTGTAATAGCGGAAACGGAATGGGGAAACTCATTCCGTTTTTGTTTATCGCCTTAGACGGCAAAAGTGCTGTCGCCCACCTGCGCTTGCGCATACCAGGCCATAAGCTCCGTGGTTCCTGGTTCTCCTTCCGCTGGAGCCCAGTGCGCATAGTCATCGGCAGCCACGGGTTGATAGCCACCGTGTTTTACTTCAAAAATTATGCCACCGGTATCCAGCGACAGCACGGCATGCCAGGTTCCTGCGGCCATCTCCAGCACCGTACAGGTTTCCCCCAATATCGCCCGATGGGTGACGGTACCCCGATCGTCAAAATTCAGCACCACGAAACGACCCCTTAATGGCAACAGTAGCTCGAAGGTGTGAGGGTGTCGGTGCGGGCGCACGTAGGTCCCAGGTGATCTTAATCCCTAACCAGGGGCGAACCGGCCCCTGATGGGAGCATGGTGCGCCCCATCTATGATGGAGGACGCCATGTTCAAATCATCAGTATGCTCCTACGAAAACAGGTTTTCTTCTCGCTCACGGTTCCTCCGGTGAGCGGGATTCAGCTTTTTTATGCAGGACGTATTCAGGGTGCTCCCCTGCAAGTAATAACAGGTACTCAAATTCACCTTTCGATAAATTAAGCTGGTTGTGGGTTTTAGCTTCTTTTTTCTGCCATGTACTTAAGCCTACGCCAAAAATCTCACCGCACTCTGTCTGGGTAAGGCCAATTTTTTTTCGTAATTTCTTTATGTTTTCCGGTGTATTTTCAATAGTCATGCATCACTCTCCTTATATTCTTTCACCATAGTTAAGAGAATATTCTTATCAACAGGTCTTAAACCATTTTTTGTAAAGTCTATTGCCTCGACCTCACTTTCATTAAAAACCAGCTCACTTAACGTTCTCTTTGTTCTTTTTGTTTTTCCGTCAGTGAACTCCTTTGAATAACTGCTTATTTTTTTTACAAAATGGTATTTTTTATCAATCACTTCAAGATAATAAGTCAATCGCCCTTTATTTTTTCTCATAACTGTTTCAAATATCCTGTAATTTTAACAAGTTGATCTATACTCAAACCCCTAATCTGCAAATCATAACGCTCGCCCTGCTCGGTGACTTTACCGTTCAATCCATTTTCAGCTTTAAAGCCTGTCAATGCCCCATACCAGCTTTCAAGCTGGACAAGTTGCGATAACATACCTTTCAGGATCAGAATTTCGTCCTTTTTTGCCGCCTGGCGTTTCTCATACTCAATCGCCTGTAACACCTCCTGCGAAGCATTTAGCAAAATTTTTCGCTCGATATTGGCTGCTATATCAACGGGATTCCGCTTCCTGGATAACGTACAAACATGATACGGACTACTCCAGGAACGACTATCCACACTCCCCACAACAGAAAATCGGTCTTTTTCCATCCGAATATGCACAGAGTAATTTTTAAACTGCGGTGACGTCAGTTTTATACGAGACGGACAATCATCAAGTTTGTTCACGCGCCAGCCGTTCCCCAGGATACGGCAGACAACTTCAAAGACAGGGTGATACTGTTCAAAAAAAGAGTTCATCTGTTTCCCTTTTTGCTACGTGGCTGCTGTTCCCGTCTTTTTGGGTTCGATGCCCCAAAAGACGGGCTGGTATGATATCGGGGGCTTCTCGCCCCCGTTCTGGTTACGCTCTGGTTTCCACGCGTTGCCACCCTGTCGCCCTGCGCTGTCCGGTTGTACCGTATTTTGCGCGGATTTCTTCTATCGTGTGTTCTTCACGATTCCAGTAACTTTTATGTTCGTCTGGACGATAAAACCATTGTTTTTTCTTTGCCGCCCATTTACACCCGATTTCTTTTAAAGTTTCCTTATGTGTAATAGTTTCTCCACTAATCCATACCCAGTTACCTATCACTTCAAATACCAGACCAGATAAACCAGAAAGAACGTTTAATACTTTTTCCAGGTCATCACCGTAATTATATCGTGCATGTTCATCAGCGCTCTGGAACTGATTTATTTTATCAATATTTGCCATCAAGACATCAAAAGCTGCATTTACCGCTTTCATCAGTTCAGCCCCTAACGGGTTACGATCTGGATGATATTTTAAAGCGGCTTTTCTGTATGCTGCTTTGATATCTTTTTCAGTTAATTCGCCGGATAATCCAAAAACGTTTAATGCTTCCTGGATATTCATTTTAAATCTCCTGTCCGTTTGGACTTAAGAAGGAAAGGAGCCAATCCCCTTTCGATGAAACAATAATACATCCATTTAGATGTATTATCAAGATTTATTTCCTGAAAACAGCAATTTACTTGATGATTTGCTCGTTTCTTAATCCGCGTCAGCGGATAGAAGGGGCGAAAGAAAATACCAGGGAGCAGCGGGGCCACATCGCCCCGAAGCGCGGCGCTGTACTGCGTGTGTGAGCGTCAGCGAGCTACGGGCGCAACATTACATTGCTGCATTAGCCCGGCATTCTCCACGCCCTGAAGGACGGAGTTTTACCCCATCATTCATACTAAACCCCCCTGGGTAAATACTACTACTATTAACATTTTTAACATGGTTGCAGGGGATACCCCCTGCAACTATTTTCTTAGTAGTATGATGTGAACTCGTGTTTTTCTTCCGGTGATCCTTTATATGCTGTTTCGAATTCCTCAATTTCAATTGCTGGCGTACTGTAATAATCACGCACTCGCCGTTTTAATGGCTCACCACAGAAATCATTAAGTAATGGAGTCTTATATCCGCTCATTGAATGAGTCCGATGAACTGAAGCGCGAATCTCCTGAACAGTTACTGTTTTTTTGCCATGAACAGAAATAACCTGGTAGAAATTAACGTTCGTTTGCTCATATCCCCAGGAAGATACAAACACATCGCCAACAGAAACAGTGCCGTTATTAAAAGTCAATGTTTTCATTTTAAATCTCCTGTCCGTTTGGACTTAAGAAGGAAAGGAACCAATCCCCTTTCGATGAAATAATAATACATCTATTTAGATGTATTATCAAGATTTATTGCCTGAAAACAGCAATTTACTTGATGATTTGCTCATTTCTTAATCCGCGTCAGCGGATAGAAGGGGCGAAAGGAAATACCAGGGAGCAGCGGGGCCACATCGCCCCGAAGCGCGGCGCAGCCGCTGACGAACATACCAGGATGCACAGGGCCATCCCTTCGCCCTGCAAAGCCAGAACAGACCAACAGGCTATGATCATGCTGATTTGCGCCGCAGAATGCCGCAGTTAGCGCGAGCGCCAGCGAGTTCACGCCGTCCTGGTGCATTGCAGCAGGGCGGGGCGCTGTACTGCGCGTGTGAGCGTCAGCGAGCTACGGGCGCAACAACACACCAGGCAAAATCGCATCCTGAAAAGTTACCCTGTAACATACACACAATGTAAAGCACAAAAAATTACATTGTAAAGACACAAATATCTTTACAGCGTAACTATAATGAATACAATGTAAAGACAAATAAACCTTTACACTGTATATCCGAGGTTTCTATGGGGAGAGCATTACTTGTCGCATCAGATAAAGGCGGTGTAGGAAAAAGCACCACAGCAACAAACCTGGCTTCTTATCTGGTAAATAATTCACGAACGGTCATCATTCTGAAGACCGATAAAAACAATGATATTCTTAGCTGGAACGAAAAAAGAAAGCAGAATGGCTTATTACCGGTTCCTGTTTATGAAGAGTATGGCGATGTATCAGAAGTCATTAAGCGCCTGAAAAAAATATGTGAAGTGCTGATCATTGACTGTCCAGGTCATGACAGCAAGGAATTTCGCAGCGCCTTAACTGTAGCTGACACTCTGCTTACTCTCGTTAAGCCGTCTTCAGATTTCGAAGCAGAAACGCTGACTCATGTAACAGAAAAAGTTCGCACAGCTCAACAGATCAATCCAGACCTGCAACCCTGGGTACTTTTCACGAGAATTAACACGACAAAACCACGCCACAGAAAAGCAGCGATTGATCTCGACAAGTTACTCCGGGAGAACCCGGTGTGGATACAGCCACTTCGTACACGTATTTCAGATTTAGATATTTTTGAAGCGGCCTGTAATGAAGGCGCTGGCGTTCATGATGTACGTCGCGCATCCAGCCTTTCTACAGCTAAAGCACAAATAGAGCTTTTGGCGCAAGAGTTAGGCATCAATCCCTAATGGATGTAATACGATCGCTTTACATCATTAGCTTTACACAGTAAAGCTAATGTAACACACGAAAGGTGATATAATGGCTCTTGACTTGAAAACTCCGGTAATACCAGGACAAAAAACAGAACAAACCAATGCAGACACAGCCCGATTCATCAATGAAGCTACCCGCAAAAAATCGGGAGCAACTAAAGTGACCAATGTCCGGCTTGGGGACGTTTACGAAGATATTCTGGAACGGGAAGCACTGCGAACAGGCCAGACAAAAACAGCAATAATGAAAGCGGCTCTTGCAGCTTACGAACACGGCCTGGACGAAAACGGAAAAAATCACTGGATTCTACAGTCAGCCAGGCTGAAATGATAAAGCCCTTCGGGGCTTTATCCCTTACGTTTTAATTGTTTCTTCTCGCTGGCTTTCTTACGGGCATCGAGAACCAGTTGCGCATAAGTTGCGTGTGCTTTTTTTACTGTACCAGCAGGTTTCCCGTAAAGGTCGTAACGTGTTGCGCCTGGTACAGTACAATTCTGAAGATATTGCCACCGGAACGTCATCACCTGAACCGCACAATTCCACTCTTCAATCGTCAGATCCACATCCGGGTTATCCGCCAGGTATTTCTCAACGTCCTGGAGAATCCCGCTTTTCAGGGGCAAGTTCTTTTTTTCGTCTGTCCATAGTTCAGGAAAAACAGCACGAACTTTATTGAAACACTTTTCAAAATATTCTTTCGGATATTTTGGGGGAAAAGTGATTTGTTTTTTCAAATACCAGGGCTGAGGCTGCTTTTTACGTGTTTTCTCTGCTACAGCATCTTTCTTCTGTACTTTCTTGTTTTCATTAACTGCTGATTTTTGTACTTCCTGCGGCTTTTCATTCACCACAGGATTTTCTGGCATGACCAGAACGCGGCGTTTTTTGACCACAATCACGGGTGTTTTTTTTGGCTGCATACTCGCCTCAATAATTGCTGTCATATTGACTAATTATACCATTTTCAGCAGTTAATATCCTGAAAATACATGGAAAAAGGGGGTATCCGTACAGAATACCCCCTTTGTAAAGGCGCTTAATGCCAGAACCACATCATCCCCAAAAAGGCGGGCTTTCGCCCGCCTCCGGGTTGCTACTTACCGTTGGATTCGTAAGCCAGACTTGCCGTAACCTCCCTGTCTCCGTCTTTCAGCCGGACCTCGCACAAACGATTCCGGGTCAGATACGTGAATATTAACAATGTGCAGCACACGATTAATAAACACCAGGTCAGGGCGTTTTTCGGCTGTTTCATGGCCTTCTTCTCCTTGCGTAACGCGCGGTAAGAGGCTATCCTGATGTTGTTCAAGCATTGGGATCGCCTCGTGGGTTAATGAAAAATTAACTACGGGGCTTTCTTCTTTCTGCCGCACAACAAGATACAACCACCTTTTCGCCATGAGGCAGAAAGCCTCAAGCGCCAACAGCATTATATATCGACCAGAAACTTGAAAATACAGGGTATTGCGTAAAGGGCGGTAAAAGTCTATCCTGATGTTGTTGAAGCATTGGGATCGCCTCGTGGGTTAATGAAAATTAACTACGGGGCTTTCTGCTTTCTGCCACACGACAAGATACAAACCACCTTTTCGCCATGAGGCAGAAAGCCTCAAGCGCCAACAGCATTATCCAGTGCGCCGTAAAACCCCGTCCTTCAGGGCGAGGATATAAGGCGAGTTTTTCCACCTGGCTTTTTTTGTTTAAAATGGTCGAATGAAACGACTACAGGCATTTAAATTCCAGTTAAGACCCGGTGGTCAACAGGAGCGAGAAATGAGGCGCTTCGCAGGCGCATGTCGTTTCGTTTTCAATCGTGCTCTGGCGCTTCAGAATGAGAACCATGAGGCAGGGAACAAATATATTCCTTACCCAAGGATGGCCTCGTGGTTGGTTGAGTGGAAAAATGCCACTGAAACCCAATGGCTTAAAGATGCCCCATCACAGCCATTGCAGCAGTCACTGAAAGACCTTGAGCGGGCCTACAAAAATTTCTTCCAGAAGCGGGCGGCTTTTCCCCGATTCAAAAAGCGGGGACAGAATGATGCATTCCGCTACCCGCAGGGCGTTAAGCTCGATCAGGAAAGCAGCCGAATTTTTCTGCCAAAACTTGGCTGGATGCGCTACCGGAACAGCCGTCAGGTCACGGGCGTTGTGAAAAATGTCACTGTCAGTCAGTCCTGCGGTAAGTGGTACATCAGTATTCAGACAGAAAGTGAAGTATCAACTCCGGTTCACCCTTCAGTATCAATGGTCGGGCTGGATGCTGGCGTGGCTAAACTCGCCACGCTGTCAGATGGCACTATTTTTGATCCTGTAAACAGTTTTCAGAAAAACCAGAAGACGCTGGCGAGACTTCAGCGACAGTTAAGCCGCAAGGTCAGATTCAGCAACAACTGGCAGAAGCAGAAACGCAAAATACAGCAACTGCATTCCCGTATCGCAAATATCCGCAGAGACTACCTTCACAAAGTCACAACGACCGTCAGCAAAAACCACGCAATGATAGTCATTGAGGATTTGAAGGTCAGCAACATGTCCAGGTCAGCGGCGGGAACGATCAGCCAGCCGGGGCGGAATGTCCGGGCAAAATCAGGTTTAAACCGTTCGATACTGGATCAGGGCTGGTATGAAATGCGCCGCCAGCTTGAGTACAAGCAGCTCTGGCGTGGCGGTCAGGTGCTTGCTGTTCCGCCAGCGTACACAAGCCAGCGTTGCGCGTGCTGTGGTCATACAGCGAAAGAAAACCGCCTGACACAAAGTAAATTCGTGTGTCAGGCATGTGGATATACAGCGAACGCCGATGTAAACGGCGCTCGTAACATTTTAGCGGCGGGGCACGCCGTACTTGCCTGTGGAGGGATGGTGCAGTCAGGCCGCCCGTTGAAGCAGGAACCCACCGAAATGATTCAGGCGACAGCCTGAACGTCGTAGGAATCCACGTCCTTTAGGGCGTGGAGGATGTCAAATATTGACCTGGAATTAAATTCCCAGCTTTCGGCGTGGACTATACAGTGTGTGATTCACCACGATGAATCCTTTGTTGATCCACTGTGTGACCTGCGCAGGTTGAACTCCGGTCAGCCTGGCGAACGATGCCTGATTCCCCCGATAGAACTTGTTGATGTATTCAATCAAAGGCATTTTTTAATTCTCCGAAACAACGCAAAATCATATAGTAATTTACTATATGATTTTTATTCCGCAAGTGATTAACTCATCGGATTTCTTTGTAGTTAACGAAACGTTAAATTTAGTTTGTGCCTGGAATGGCACGCAAGAAGCACACTAGCATTATCATTTTGATCAAAACGCTATTTCCCCCGTTATTGGGGGGCTTTCTTTTTGATGCCGCGCCAGCGGCATGTAAGGCGGCACTCTGTTGTTTTATATGGCACAGAGCTAAACCGCCGAAGCCCGGCGTAAGCCGGTACTGATTGATAGGTTTCACCTTACCCATCCCCATCCTGCTAAGCCATACCCGCTTTCAGCCATGAAATAGCTTTTGTGCGCGGTCGGAGTGGTCCCGACAAGGGTTTACCCGCAGTCGGGGCGTATCTCCGCGTTAGCGGACCGTCAGGGCCGCTTACGAGCGTGTATTTGGTACTTCCAGCCAGAAGGCTGACAGCGATGAGATTTCTTAGTTACAACATCCATTATTGAAAGCGATGTTGTTCCCGCCCTTTGGGCGGGGGCGGCGGCGCTTTGCAGTGATGGGTTGGGCGCTGTTGCTGAGTATTTGCAGTGTTTTTTGGAGGGTTGGAGGGGCTTTGTTTTTCATTGGGCAGATGTCCATATGCCCGCCGCGAAGCGGTGGGAGGTACTTTTATATTCTAAGCGGCGCGGCGGTAGCCGCTGCAAGCGAAGGCATTTTTGTGATTATCCACAGTTGTTTCAAAGATAAATATTTTCCCTGCGGCGAAGCAACGCAGGGGATTAAAGAACAGGGGTTAAGAATATATTGCGGGTTTGATCTTCTACGTTTGCTGCTTTCTGAAGTTATTCGTTTGCGGGTTTTTGTTAATAACCGAAGGCGGTTTAGCTCCGATACCCGATTGTGGCCATCAAAAAACTGTCAGAGCGGGACAAAATGAAAAACGGTCGTCAAATATGAGGAATTTCATGAAATGCAGGCAACACGAAAAGCCCCGAAGGGGCTGAAGAGAGTGCCGATTGTATCAGGCAGCTAAACTAGTGGGGTGGCGAAGCTGTCAGAGCCAGTTCAAGCTGACGTAGATCTCTGGCTACCAGTTGCTCTAATCTTTCTTTAGTGCACCAGTACGCTTCGTCCGGCGGCATACGCTTCAGAATAAACCGCGCAATTTCGTTTCGCTGTTCATCATACGGAAGTTTTGCCAGGCGATTAGCACGTTTGCGCTCCGCTGCTTTCTTACGTCGGGACTTGATGGCATCGAGAGAACGCTGCGCATACCAGCGTTTACGAGCCGAGTGAACAGAGATTTCTTCGCCCTCGCGGATAACGCCTTCTTTAATCAATTGCAGACGGATTTCACTTTCTGCAAGGCGCTTACGTTGCTGCTCCTGAAGTTTCACCAGATCAACTCCCAGCATTTTCCAGCCAGTTTCGGTGATCCAGACGTATTTCGGCAGTCGCTGGCGGGATTCACGATCCCATATCGTCTTTTCTGACGTTCCCAACGTGCCAAAGGAAACCTGCTCTGCCAGCAGACGGGAAAGGCGCGATACTGTGACTGCGGTTTCAGGAATCACGTCTCCCTTACTGTCTTTTGGGCTTATTTCTTCTGCCAGGCGGGAGACAGACATGCCGACAGTGTGCAATCCACGATCACAAAAACTCACAAGTACAACCCATATTGCGTCAAGCAGCCGCTGTTTCTCCGGTCGGAATTTATATTTGCGACCGACACTCTGACGTTTCAGTACATAAAATGGATGCAACGACATGTGCATTCTGAGTGTGTTCTGACCAGTGACCGGGTCTTTTTTAACGAGACGATTGTAAGCGTGGCCCAACTGTCCGCCCAGCGCCTTATAGTTGTCGGGACGGAACCAGGCTGGATTCTCACACTTTGGCTTAGTGGAATGTTCACCCCGGCGACGTTTTGTTGTTCCGCCTTTGTTTTCCCGGGGGACCAGGAATGAGCTTTCAATTCCCGCTTCGTAGTCCTGCCAGAAACGGATCTGCTCTTCCGGTGATAGTTCAGACCAGTGACGTTTGCTAATCACAGCAAGCTGCACTTAGCTTGCACTGTAAGAGTTGATATTTCCTTCTCATGGAATTAAACTCCACTTCAGGTAACAAGCATACCTGAAATAAATAAGCTCAAGGCTCTGCCTTGATGTCAGCCCCCGCTAATCTTCGCTGCCTGGAAAACACGAGATTACGGGGGTTTTCTTTATCTGAAATTTACGTTCTTGAACAAAATTTCAGCACCTCGTTTTCTGCATTTACAAATCGCGGAAAACTTGCCTGCAAATTTAGCAGCATGGGCGCAATCGATCAACGATGTTCAAGCCTGGCTCGTTTCCTTTTTGATTCAGCACACATCTCTGACAGCTTCAAAATCGTTTTCAGAACAGCTACTGAAGCCCCTTCTTTACTGACGTTCCCCATACAAAACCTTACAAAATCAGAAATTCAGAATTTTGTATATTCAAAAAAGTTTTTTTGACTACATACACCCACTCACACGATCGAATAAACCACACAAACAGTATTATCTAGATTTTTAGATCGTACATCATTTAACAAACAGAATATTATTCTGTTTTTTGGATGTTATCCAGATCATTAGATCGCTCTTGTGGCATTGACAGGTTTTAAATGTCGCACACACAATACTATCCAGATGATTGTAAAAAGCTCGTTCATCGCGTTTTTTGTGCTCATTGCCTGGAAAATGAGCACTCTTTGACGCCCGTTAGAACGCTTGTCATCTCATGCTCTTTAACAACCCCGGACAGCGGTCATTGCCTAAAGCCCTGGCATAAGGAGGTTATTATTCGTGCATTTCAAGCACCGCTGGCATCTGTCAGCAACGGGCTACGTAACAGAGTGACGTGCCGCGCCATCTACACAGGTAACGACTCTTTATCCGCAAATATCATTCTGCATACTTAAACCCCCTTATTTGGTGAACTCGCGTTGAGTTAATCTCACTCACTCTCTCCCTGAGCAAGTCGTACAGGCTGCAACGCAGAAGTACACCAGATTTGCCAGTCTCCACTCCAGGTAAGGGGGTTTAGCTATGCATGATGATGAACAATCAGATAAAGAGCCTGTAGTGAGTGGCTGCAACTTTTCATAATTAGCTTATGACGCTGTATTCCGGGGATGTTTCTATTTCAGACAAACAACCGGGAGAAAATATGGCGCGTAAGTTAAAAATTAATCCTGTCATTCCTGAATGTGTGGCAGATTTGAAAGGATATCCACTCTATATCATCGTGGCTTATTGGGGATTAAGAAATAATAAAACGCTCACAACAACGGATGTTAGCCGTAATTTCCTTATTACACAGCAACAATCTTATGATGTGCTTACCTACATTTACCAGGAAGCACAGAAGCAGATAACAGCAACTAAACGAACACTATTTAACGAGCACAAAAGAAGAATTAGCGCGTTCAGGATTCTTGATATTGACAAAGGCATATTGCGCACACCCAAAAAAGAGATTGCATATGCCAGCTACGACAATATACCAACTGTCACAATGAAAAGTACCCGTTGTGAGATCCAGGATAGTTTTACAGAACTGCGCCGCTGGATGTGTTCAAGAAAGACAGGTGATCGAGTGGAGGTATTTTTGAATGCCTAAGTACCAAATAAACGCAACCATCAAAAAACCAGGTGGTGGCCCCGTGAAATGGACTCATTACAGCGACTTCCCTATGACCGCTGAAGAATGCAGAAAAAACTTCTCAAAAGAAAAAGAAGCAGGAAAGTGTTTTTCTGTTGATGTTCATATTTCAGATTTCATTTGCAAAGAGATACATCCACAGTGATGAATTGGGAGAGGATTAATCATGATTGACGCTATAATTACGCCAATAGTTACATCTATTCCGTTACTCTTATTAATTTTAGTTGCGCTGATATTCGTTAAATCTGCCGTCAAAATCGTGCCACAAGGTAATGCCTGGACAGTGGAACGCTTTGGTAAATATACCCATACGCTTTCCCCCGGTCTTCACTTCCTGATCCCGTTTATGGACCGCATAGGTCAACGGATCAACATGATGGAAACCGTCCTGGATATTCCTAAACAGGAAGTTATTTCGAAAGACAATGCAAACGTAACTATCGATGCTGTTTGTTTTGTCCAGGTCATTGATGCAGCGAAGGCAGCTTATGAAGTCGATAATCTTGCATCAGCTATTTCAAATCTTGTTATGACCAATATCCGAACTGTCGTTGGTGGAATGAATCTCGACGATATGCTTTCTCAACGTGACAGCATCAATTCTAAACTGTTAACGGTTGTCGATTATGCGACTGACCCGTGGGGAATTAAGGTCACACGTATTGAAATTCGGGATGTTAAACCACCAAAAGAACTGACTGAAGCGATGAACGCGCAAATGAAAGCGGAACGAACTAAGCGTGCCCGGATTCTTGAAGCGGAAGGTATACGCCAGTCAGAAATTCTGAAGGCAGAAGGGGAAAAACAGTCCCAAATACTGAAAGCGGAAGGGGAACGGCAATCAGCATTTCTTCAGTCTGAAGCACGCGAACGTCAGGCAGAAGCGGAAGCTCGCGCAACAAAACTGGTGTCGGATGCAATCGCTGAAGGTGATGTTCAGTCTGTTAATTACTTTATTGCGCAGAAATACACTGAAGCACTCCAGGCAATTGGCACTGCATCAAACAGTAAACTGGTTATGATGCCTCTTGATTCAAGTAGCCTGGTGAGTTCGGTTGCAGGTATCAGTGAACTGCTAAAAAACGTATCACAGGATACTCCCAAAGTTGATATGAAACAGGCTCAACAATATTTGTCTTAAAAAAGATAGCGGACGGTGACAATATTATTTTAATCACCGTCCTTATCTTAACTCCTGAGTGAGCCATTAAAATGAAAACTTATACATGCATCATTATCATTTTGTATATAATTCCCATGTCAACATGGTTTTTTCTCCTTTCTATTACAAGAGATAATAATGAAAGAGAAAGACTACAGCATATTATCGACTCCATATTTCCAAGATGGCTAGACTGGGGATCTTCGACGCTCATGATAGCAACGATGCCTCTGCTTATATGGAGTTTGAATGGCATATTCTTCGGTTTATGTCTGTTGTTTAATGTATTAGCCGTTTGTTACCACCTTTATTATCTTTATTCACTCTCCGCCTTTTATCATGGAGATTAGCCATGTTATGGTTTACACTGTTTCTTCTGTGTATTGCACTTGAAATTATAACCGGAACGGGATGGTTACTCTTAATCAGTCTTGGTGCATTATCAAGCGCCATTATGGGCTTTTTTCTTCCGATATCACAAGAAGCCAATATATGCTTCTTTGCGTCAATCAGCATACTGACGTCGATAATTAAGTTCGTCTATGACAAAAAACATAAGAAATTAGATACACCCCTGGTGAACACAGGACATACACGTTTTAAAGGAAAAGAATTTACTCTCAGTGACGATATTGTGAACGGCAAGGGGCAATTACTTATTGGTGATACATTCTGGCCTGTTGAGACGTTACACGATGAAAACTACCCTGCGGGAACAAGAGTTATTGTTACAGACATGCAAGGAATAACTCTTAAAGTAATGACCATCGAAGACAAGAGTGAAAACAAGGAATAAATCATGCATCTTTCGTTGTTAATTCCGCTTACAGGAGCAGCGATGAATGCACTATGTATTTTTATTATCAGACTTCTGGATAAGGATTTTATTGAAGTCTACAAAAAAACGCTAAAAAACATTACTGCATTACATATTTTATTGATGGTGTTAAGTGTCACAGGAATAGTATGAGGAAAATTAAATGCGAAACGCCATAAAGTTATTGAGGCACTTACTGATGAAAGCAACAACGTCTCATGAAGAAGGTGACAAAACCCTGAAGGATACGATGAAATGTACAAAAAAACACCACCTAATGAAAATGCTTTTATTAAATATGGCGTTCAATATTTTTTCTTTCCTGCTGGGTGCTTTCACACTCTCGGCACCGTTTGTCTTTTATACATTAATCGGATCAGTTCTTAATGCCGTTATTCATTTCATCTTTTCTTTGCCTTTAGCCACCATGTACCTGGTTTATGCTTATTCAGGATTTGAAGAAAGCATTTATTTATATAGGGCATACAAAAATGAGTGCTTTTATTAAGCTGGCATCTGTTCTGGCGTTATTTATTAGCCCGGTTGTGGTTGCAATAGCAGGAGAACAATCTCACTGTACAAAAATCAACGAATACCCTTTCATCGTCACTCAATGCGACGACGGAACTGTGACAGTGGTGAATGTGATAAATAACCGTGTAGCTGTGTGCCGTAAAGGGGAATCATGCAAAGAAATAAAATTATAACTCTGGACACATTACATGACTCAAGCAAAAGCTAATCTGAGAAAACTTCGCCGTGCACGTTATGTTCCCACTCGGACAGTAAAGAAAAGCATAGCGAATACAGAACGTGTCGTTTCAAAAGCAATTACCGGCTGTGGTGTCTTCCGTGATATACCACAAGTAAAAATCAATCTCATCGAAACAAGGAAAATTTTACAAATCGAACTGGCTTTATCCATTGCTAACTTATCTGAGGCGAATCCAATTGAGATACGAAAAAAAATCAAAAGCATTGACCGACAATTATCTTCAACCTCAAAAATCAGAACTACATTATGAAAAAAAACGACGATTTAATCACTTTACCATCTCATAACAGCCACGCTCTCGATTACATCATTAAAAAAGCGTTTACACCACGTAAAACCAAAACATCGACAGCGACCCACAACGTTTATAGTTACAATAAAGAAGAATCCACATTAAATTTCCAAAAAATTGGAGAAGCAATTTTTTTCGGCACAGACCTGGTAATTAAGCTGAAGCCAAATATTAGTGCCTCTGGTGAACTCTTCATCTGCCAGAAGGACTAAGCTATGAACATTGTTTCAGAATTTCTTGAGAAAGTAACAACCATTGTTGAATCCACAGCGGCGACGAACGCCGCTAAGGTCGCACAGGCAATATCTCCTACATTCTTTGCTGCTATAGCCTTATACGTTATTTATCTAATATATGAAATCACGTATGCCCAACGTGACGTCCTGATGAGCGAGGTAACTAAGAATATCGGTGCATTCGCCCTGGTTGGTGCATTCACTTATTCAGCGCCTTATTACAGCCAGTTTGTTATTCCTTTTGTAATGCACGCTGGCTCCGACCTTTCTGCTGCTGTTACTGGAGGTTCAGGAACTGCAACCAGTGTTGATAATTTGTGGAACGCTCTATCTACGAATTTAAACAACTTCCTTGATACAAGTATGAGTATTTATGGAAAGTTCCAAATTGCTGAGAAAATGGGGGTTTATCTAGTATGGGGGATTGGCTATATCGGCGGAATGCTTCTCATCTATTACACTACTGTTTTCTTGACACTATCAACTTTCATGGTTGGAATTCTTCTTTCCGCTGGCATTTTATTCATTTGTTTCGCTCTATTTTCATCGACCAGAAATATGTTTACTGCATGGGTCGGCAGTTGTCTCAACTATATACTGTTAAATTTATTCTATAGCATATCATTTAGTTTCTTAATTAGTTTCGTTGAATCAGTTGTCCCTGTTAATGGAGATATAAAACTATCTATTGTAGTTTACTTTTTCCTTATTACTATTATTTCCATATTCCTTATAGAACAAGTTGGCACACTCTGTTCTACATTAACAGGTGGGGTAGGTATAAATGGCCTTACATCAGCCGCTAATGGCTTTGGAGGTAAGGTTGCATCTGGTTTTATGCGAGCATCAGGACTCCGATCTTTCACCAATGGATTTGCCAGCAAAATGCCAAATCCATTCTTTAATGCAGGAAGTCGTTCTGCATCAGCATTAGTTCAGGGATTAAACCGTGGAAGTAAACTTAAAGCGGGGTGATTAACATGAAAGATAAAGTATTATCATTTCTCTTTGCTGGAATAATTACCGTAACATCACCATCAATCTTTGCATCTGGTATTCCAGTAGTAGACGTTACAGCGATAGCTAAAACAGTTGAAGAAGGGCTAAATCGTGCCGCTGAAGCGGCAAGACAGCTTGAGCAACTCAAGCAACAATATGAACAGACCATAAGATACGCTGAAGAACAGAAGAAAAGACTCGAAGGCTTCACTGATTTCAGCAATGGCTTTGATAGCGCATCCAGCTATATGAAGGATTCATTATCCACAATCACTGATAGTGCAAAATCAGATCTTAGCTCTTTGCGATCGCAATATGACTTATCAAGCAACATTGCAGAGACGCAACAAAAATATGATGCAATCCTGGCTAAGATCAAATTCTATGAAAATTTCAACAATGAAATGCAGGAAAGGGCTAAGAGATTAACCACGTTACAGAAGGAGTTCGCGTCAGCAGATACTCCGCAAAAAAAAGCTGACTTATCTAACCAATTGAATACAGAAAAATTGACAATGGAGCTACAATTGAAGCAATATGATATTGCAGAGAGACAGCTAATCGCGTCTGAAAATGCAAGACAAGAGGCTGTTAGTCGAGAAAAGTTTAAATTAATGATGCAATAGGTGTTCGAATGAAAAAATTCATAAGCACTTTAACTATCTTGTCATGCTTCCTTTTAGCTGCTTGTGAAGACAAAGTTTATGATGTCAGTTACTACACTGAACATCTTGAACAAGCCCAAGATGTTGTCGAAAAATGCAGCAAAGGGGATATGTCTGGTCAAAACTGCGAAAATGCGCATGAAGCCATTCAAAAAGAGCAATCGGGTAAAGCATTTAAAAATATGATGCAATAATCCTTCATTAAAAACAGCTCGCAAAGCGGGCTTTTTTTGGCTGTACGCAGTGACCAGTTGATAAATAGTTCTAATGTTCGTGCTGCATTAGAACAACGCACAAAAAGAAGAGTACAAGAAGACAGTGCGGGATCTAATGGAACGTTTACAATAGAATCACCTTCCCTATAGCAAGGTGATTCTATTTAAAAGAATACCCGCCTCGTGCGGGTCTTATCTTGCTTAAAGATCTATGAAACCTCCGGCTTCGGGTATTAAACTATAACTTGCTTTGGCAAATATTGTTTCATTGACTTCATGGAATCTTATTTTCTCCGCCTGTTCATATGTTACAGGGAAGAACACGCCCCCTGGCTCATTAAACATCATAAAATCACCTTGCATTGCGTTACAATGACAACAATGATTCGCGTAATACTTCATTTTTGCTGTTTTGCTATGGGATGGATAATATAATTTTGAATACTCATTAATCCTTGAGAGAGCAGAGGTTGAAATTATTTCAATTTTCGTTAAATCAGTCCACCATACTCTACTGGTTAACCACCGATAAATCATATTTTTCTTTGAATAAAAATACTCCATACCCTTAGGGGAGGATGTTTCATACCATTCATCTAATATACAATCTTCCCATTCGGCAGGATCAACTCCCCAAATAACGTCTCTATACTTATACCAACGAGGTAAAAAAATACCAAACACAGGAGTTGTTTTCTTACAGCGCCAACAAGACTGGTGACTTTCCGCAATATAAAAACGTTGCGAAAAAACATTGTAATCATGTTCATTTAATTCTTTTATCCACCGAATAAAATAAATTGGATTTTTCCCCTGTGGAACAAACCATTTCCGTTGTTCTTGGTCCCATTGCGCCCCTTTTTGTTTAGCCAAATCCTTTTCTTCAAAAGGTACATTTAAATAAAACCGCGCCATAACCAACTTAACTCCAGTATTCTGTTCTGATGATGCAACAGGATAGATATCAAAACTAAACAAAGAGTGCAATTCCGCCTTTAATGGCTCATTCGTACCCGCCTCGTGCGGGTTTTCTTTTGCCTGAAATATGGAGGAACTCCATGAAATCCATCATTTTATCGATGGTTGCCGCAAGTGCTATCGCACTCTCTGCCCCCGTATATGCGTCTGATCCGTGTGCTTCCGTTCTTTGTCTGTACGGTAAAGCTATCGGTAGCGGCGGCGGGAGCGAATGCAAAAGCGCCGAAAAGGACTTCTTTAATATCATCAAAAAGAAAAAGGGATCTATTCGCTGGAGCAAAACCTTTGATGCCCGAAAAGCGTTTCTTAATCAATGCACGACCGCAGACCCTGCGGCGATCTCAAAAATCATGAGTAAGTTCGGACGTTCCTGGGGTTAACCATGAAAAAGCTCATTATTATTCCCACCACATTATTGCTGAATGCGTGTTCCCATGCCCCTGAACCCGCACAGGCAAAAGGAGGTTGGTATGAACTGAATACCACAATTGAGCAGGTAAGAGCAGACACATACTATAACGGGGTGGCCCTTCAGCAGCCCGTGTCACAGCCAAACAGCACTGTTCAATACAGCAATGATAATTATCTCAAAAAGGAAACCATAAACGTAACTCCCGCGCCTCGTATTGCAGAAACCGTAAAACCACGTTCTGAGCAATCAGCGACAGCGCCAAAAAACCAGGGCAGCAATAATAGTTTTCTGAAGCCGACAACAAACAGCATAACTTCATCTGGTGAGATAAAAACAGCAGCCAAAGGAGCAACTAAACAGCATTCTGAACAACCAGCACTCTCTCCCGCAAAGCCAATCAGTAGCAACAACCATCAGGCACAAACGGCACAAAAGACTGATCAGCAGACAAAACCGCGTCCTGAACAACCACCGCTAATGTCAAAAAGCGGTTTTCTGAAAAAAAACGCTAACAACGCTGTTCCGGCCACCACGCTTACAGGCCCATCAACACCTGAAAAGCAAATTTACTTTGTTCGCCATGATGGTAAAGGCTCGCTGCAAAAAGCATTAAAAGAAATTGTCCCATCGGACTGGACGGCTGAAATATCCCCGGAGGTAACGAAAACTTTCCGTCGCACGATATCCTGGCAGGGCAACGATCAATGGCCTTATGTCCTGGATAAAATGCTTCGCAACTACGGTCTGACGGTAATTAAGAACACCGAAAAAAGACATCTTCTGATTGATTTTCAACAACAGAAAGGGAAAACATCACAAAAAGCACCTGTATCTCCTGACAAAACCCCTGCATCTCCTGTCAGGACACCAGTTTCCTCTGACAAGTTACCTCAAAAACCGCTAACGCCTGTCACCGTTCCGCAAAAACAGACAGAAAAACTCACCTGGAATCTTAAAAAAGGTTCGACGCTGCGGGATGGCCTCACCGAATGGGCGTCAAGTTCACCGTGTGGTAATTCAACCTGGAATCTTGTATGGGATACTCCTGTGAACTACAGAATAGATGCTCCTCTTATTTTCCGGGGAAACTTTGAATCTGCATTAAAAGATACGCTGATGCTTTATCTTTCAGCAGATAAACCGTTATACGCATTCAGGAATATTTCACAATGCGTAATCACAATTAAAGACACACAACAGGAGTAATCGCTATGGGTTGGTTCTTCAGCTTGCTCCTGATATTCCTGTCAATAGGCAGTTACTATCTGACAGATAACAATAACCAAACCATACAGCGAATGAAGTTGCTTCCTGCAAAACAGGAAGCAATTGAATTTGTCCATTTCGCAAATGTTATCAATGACTATCTTTATAAATATCCAGACAAACGTAATTCAGGAGGAACGTTAACATCTGAGCAAATCGGTATAACACCCGTTTATGATATTCATCATATTATTTACGGTAAGCGAGTTTATATCTGGTCTGCCGATACAGAAGGTCTGATGTCTGCTTTGCAGCAGCAAACAAAACATTCAGCAATGTTAGGAAGAGTAAAAAATAAGAAGATTGTCGATAATCAGGGGAATGATATGGGCGTTCCCGTTCCTTCCTCCATTCCAGAAGAGGCTATTGTACTCATTAACTAAATATCCCCTGACAAGGGGATTCTGAACTGGAGTCTGCATATCCGACACATCATTATGTGGGCCGGATATATCGCTACGGCGCGGACTTCAGTCCAGAAAATCTTTACCGGAGATACCCATGCAGGATAATGATGATCTCAGCGAGCTTGATATTGCCACTCGTGAAGTCCTTATCTTACGATGCAATCTTATTCAGCTTGCTTCTGAATATATAAAAATAAATCCCCTTAAAAACACCCGAATCTATACAGATTTAATTCATCGTTCAGCAGATGTTATCAAAAATATCGAACAAGGTAACATCCAGAATAAACATAATTATCTGTCACAGGATGTAAAACATACGCTTGTTTTATACGACCTGTACAAATCAGACTTTGAACAATGTCTGGGGGCAAAATCCCTTATACCTGTCAGGGAAAAAATTGTCTCGCTGAAAGAACTTCTTTCCGGCGCTAATGAGCTGGACAGTATCGTTCGTCGCCCCCGCAGGAAAAAACGTTCTTCACGAATTTAATATCAGGAGATAAATCCCTTATGCAGTTATCAGCGGCTGTTCTGGCAGCACTGATAAGTCAGTGTGCCCCTGATGTATCACCCGATACGATGAATGCCCTGATTATGACTGAATCAGGGGCTAATCCATATGTAATAGCGAATGTTTCTGACGGAACAAGTAAGTATTTTAAAGATGAAAAAGGAGCTATTGAATATGCAGAAAAATTAACAGCAGAAAATAAAAGATTTAGTGCAGGTCTGACACAGATATACAGCAAAAATTTCCCATCACTCAATCTGACTAATAAAACAGTTTTTGACCCGTGTACAAATATAAAAGCAGGAGCGGCAGTCCTGACGGACAATTATCTGAGACAAAAGGAGGGTAGTAGTAATCAAAAAATTCTCCGCGCTTTATCTTTGTATTATTCGGGTAACGAATCAACAGGATTTATTAAAGAAAAGAAATTCAACAACACTTCTTATCTGGAACGGGTTATTCGTAACGCGAATAACTATATCGTGCCATCAATCCGTGAAAAAACTGATGAATCAGAAATAAAACCCCCGAATGATGAAGAGAAAACATCACCGGACTGGGATGTTTTTGGAGATTTTAATTAATGAAAGTCAAATCAACTTTGCAGTATTTTATCCTGGCGTTTTTCCTGTCACTAACCGCCTCCGTTGCCTATGCAGGTGGACTCGACACCGCAACAAATACCATGACAGAACTTAAGACATGGGCATTTAGCTTTGGTGGTGTTTGTGCTTTGTGTTACCTGATCTATAACGTCATCATGGCATTCATGGAGAAGAAAAGCTGGTCTGATGTAGGAATGGCGCTTGTCTATTGTTCCCTCGCTGGCGGTGCACTTTACGCCGGGAACTGGGCGCTGGAACTCTTCAAATAAGTAATCCATATATACAACTGTGCCGCATATTTACCTTATGTGTGAATTGCGGCTTTTTTCATGGTGAGTTATGGACAAAGTAAATGAACATGTCAGTGAGTCATTCATGACTTATAACGGGTTTAACCGTCCTGCGTTAATTGCTGGTATACCCTTAATGTTGTTATTGTTCACGGCTTTTTTCGCTGTTCTGACAGGCTTCCCCGCTATTTTCCTTTGGGGTATAAAAGGGATAATTATTCCTGTCATATGTGCGCTGTTTCTTTTTATAGTAAAACTGGCCTGTGAAAATGACTCAAACGCACTAAGAGTCATCCGTTTAAACCTTATGGGGCTTTTGTTAAAAATCCGCCACAGAGATTTAATTATTGGTTATTCATCTGTCAGGTAACATATATGCACAAAATCAAATTAAAAAACAGTGACAATATGGATGTTGCTCGTGAATATCCAGATTATCGCTTCCATGTAACAGACAGTATTATCTTTACTTCTGACAGAAAAATGCTGGCTTCACTTGTTGTAGCAGGCATTCCATTTGAGACGGAGAACGATAATGTTCTTACAAATTTATTTAACAGCGTTAAAAACTTCCTGATTGGGTTAGGAAAGGAAGGCGACCTGTATTTATGGACTCATCTTATCAAGAAAAGAGCAACCATCAATGGAGAATGGAATTTTGACAATGCTTTTTTAAGCAGGTTTTCAAAAAAATACCTTGCTCTGTTCACATCCAGCGCATTCTATAAATCAACATGGTATCTGACATTTGGGATTCCCTACGATGATGTTGATACCGGAATCGAGCGCATGAATGAAATGACACAACAGGCGCAAAAAGCACTTCTACCATTTAACGCTTCTTTATTATCCGTTTACAATACTTATATTAGTGAGGTGGCAGACTATCTATCACTATTGCTAAATGCAGAACATAACATGATTCCTTTATCATCCACCCCCTTATCATCCAGTATTTGTGATTCTGAATGGTATTTTGGTGCTGATGTTCTTGAACTGCGTAACAACGAATCGGATAGTAAAAAATTCGCAACGAATTATATTTTGAAGGATTTCCCGATAGAAACAACCCCCGGACAATGGGATTTCCTTCTCAAACAACCCTATGAATTTATTCTTACTCAATCCTTTATTTTTGAGTCACCAACAAAAACCCTGAAGAATATCGATTCACAGTTAAACAAACTACAATCAGCTAATGATGCAGCCAAAATACAGCAGGAAGAACTCGAAGCTGGTAAAGAAGCGGTCGCAGCCGGAATTACGTTGTTTGGTTCACTACACTGCGCATTAACGGTATTCGGTGATACACCAGATCAGGCCAGAAGCAATGGTATAAAGCTCTCTGCTGAGTTTATTACTTCGGGTAAGGGATTCCGCTTCAGTCGCGCCTCACTCGCATCACCTTTTGTTTTTTTCAGTCATATGCCGCTGAATAAGAGGCGTCCACTGGATACCCGAAGAACAATTACCAACCTGGCCTGTCTGATGTCTTTTCACAATTATTCCTCCGGGAAAAAATCAGGCAATCCTATTGGTGATGGCTCCGCCATAATGCCTTTAAAAACGGATTCAGGCAGCGTTTACTGGTTCAATACACATTACAGCCCACCGGAAAAAAATGTTACCGGACAAAAAATTGCCGGACACGCAATGTTTCTTGGCGCAACAGGCACAGGGAAAACAACATTTGAAGCAACAGCCAGCGGCTTTCTTCAACGCTTTGACCCTTTAATGTTTGTTGTGGATTACAACCGTTCTACCGAACTTTTTGTCCGCGCATACGGAGGGAGCTATTTCACATTGCAGGAAGGTATCTATACCGGCTGCAATCCGTGGCAACTGGCAGAAGGCCCGGAATCGCCCGTCTGGCACAGACTTCTCGCATTTCTGAAACGCTGGACACAGGTTCTGGCACGAGACAACCAGGGCAACCCCTGTTCTGATGAACATGGCATTGAATTAAACGCTGCCGTGGAAAGCATTATGCGAATGCCTGTCGAAGAACGCCGGACAGCCCTTCTTCTCGATATAGTCAGTCCTGAACTTCAGACGCGTCTCGCCAAATGGTGCGACAACGGCGAATATGCCTGGGCGGTGGATTCCCCCCGGAATACCTTCAATCCACTGCATCATAAAAAAGTGGGATTTGATACAACCGTTGTCCTGGACACAAAAAACGGTATTCATCCTGCCTGTGAACCTTTACTCGCGGTCCTGTTTTTCTACAAAGAAATCATGCAACGCGGCGGCAATCTGATGCTCTCCATTATTGAAGAGTTCTGGATGCCAGCAAACTTTCCCATGACACAAAGCATGATTAAAAGCGCACTGAAAGCGGGGCGCATGAAAGGTGAAATGATGTGGTTAACATCACAGTCCCCGGAAGACGCCATAAACTGCGCAATTTTTGCGGCGCTGGTACAACAAACCGCGACGAAAATTCTCCTGCCCAATCCCGATGCAAAATGGGAAGGATATAAAGAAATTGGGCTTACTGAAAAAGAGTTTGAAAAACTCAAAGAGCTGACGAAGGAGTCAAGGACCATGCTCATCAAGCAATCTGGCTCTTCTGTTTTCGCCAAAATGGATTTGTTTGGATTCGATGAGTTTATCCCCGTGCTTTCTGGCTCTGAAACTGGCCTGTCTATTTTTGATGAGATTATTGCTGAAAAAGGAGATGTAGCTCCTGATATCTGGATACCAGAACTCCTGAAACGCCTGAACGGTTAATTTCTCTGTTTTATACAGAACGGAAAACAATATGAAAATCCCCCTCATAATTGCCTCCGCGCTATTAATTAGTGCATGTTCTCACACCCCCAATCCTGTGCAGAAAAAAGGGGGATGGTTTGAGTTAAACACAGCAATTGAACAGATCAAAGCAGGTGATTATTAATGGAAAACACAAACTATTATGAACATTCAAAAAAAGAAGCCTCCAAAAAGAAATTTGAAGAAAAGAACGAAAAAAAGGATTATTTCAAGGCCATACGTGACTTTGAGCGTAGTGAAATTGAAATCATAAAGAAAAAGGCAAAAACATTTACCATTCTCGCCATTGGTGAATTTGTTGTAATTTGCATTCTTGGTTTCGCAATAGCCTCCCTTGCTCCATTAAAAACCGCTGTACCGTTCCTTGTGCGAGTGGATAACAGCACTGGATATACTGATATTGCCCCTCAATTATCTGATGCTAAGGAAAGTTATCAGGATGTTGAGACTAAATATTTCCTGTCAAAATATCTCATTAACTATGAAGCATACGACTGGCAGACTATCCAGGAACAGGCCGATACAGTAAAAACAATGTCTTCCCAAAAGGTGTTTTCAGCTTATGACACCATGATTCGTGCTGATTCCTCACCACTGAACATTCTGAAAAACAACTACAAAATTAAGGTCCAGATTAATTCAGTAATCCTTCTAAGGAAGGATATGGCGCAGGTGCGTTTCAAAAAAATGGTACTGGATTTATCTGGTAAACCCGCCCCCGGATACAGAGCAACAGAGTGGATTTCGACGATTTCTTTTGACTGGGATAAAGATATCAAAACAGAAAAAGAGCGCCTTGTGAATCCGCTGGGACTGCAAGTTCTGAGCTACCAACCTGATCCAGAGGTTATAAAATGATGCTTAAACGCACTACTGCGATAGTTCTTTTGTCGATGCTACAAGTACCTGGTGCTTTAGCAGCTATGTACGGCACACCATCGGAACGAGACGGGCGTATTCAGACCGTAGATTATAACGAGCAGGATGTATTTAATGTGCGCGTAAAAGCAGGCGCACAAACAACAATTAAGTTCGGACAAGACGAAACAATAAAAGATGTCGGAATTGGTGATCCAGAAGCCTGGTCAGTATCGGTCAGGGACAACACTCTGTTTCTGCGTCCAAAAGCAGAAGAACCGGATACAAACGTTACCGTTCAGACCAATAAGCATATATATCCTCTTTACCTGATATCAACCACGAAACAACCCACGTATATTCTGCGTTTTAATTATCCGAAACCACCGTCAGCTACCGTAATGACTGAAAAGCCATTTCCATGCACTGATGGTGGAATAATTAATGGTCATTATCAACTCAAGGGGGACAAATCAATTTTCCCTTATCAGGTATGGGATAATGGCGAATTTACATGCATGAGATGGACTAATAAACAGGAAATTCCGGTCCTTTATCGTGTTGATGCCGATGGAAATGAACATCTGGTTAACGGAGACAGAAATAAAAACACAATGGTTTACTATGACGTGGCTGAAAATCTCCGTTTGCGCCTGGGTGATCAGGTTGCAGATATCAGAACATCATCAATCGTTAATCGTCCGTGGAATAAAAAAGGTACGTCAAACGGAAAAACACGAGTAGAGAAGTTCAGCTATGAAAAATAAAGATGATGAAAAGAATAATGACGCGGGAAATCGCGGAATTATCGAAGTAAAAGGTAAAGCAGCGCCAAAAAAAATATTAATCCTCATCATATTACTGATTGCCGCGTTATTTGTGATCATTATCTTGTTTAAAGTTCTTTCACGAGAACAGGTCGTTCAGCAAACACCTATTGAGAAGTCTGACGAGACACTGGTCACAAATAGCAACAATGGCGTTTCACTGACAACAATGATGAAAAACATCGAAGAAAAGGAAAAACTCGATGCCGCTAACCGCAGGAAAGCACAGGAGGAGCAAGAACAGAAACAGGCAGACAATGCCCCGTCAGCGCCACCATCACAAAAGGCCGATCAAACAGCCGTCAATGTGATAGCCAACGGCACTCCCCAAACCGCCAGTGGCGCTCCAAACCAACCACAACCATTGCCAAAATCCATCCGACAACTGATGGGCGACACAATGGTGAAGATCGACAATCAGGAACCAGGCGAAAAAAACCAGGAAAGAGATGATTTACAGGGCAGTCAGTACGCAGACGGAAAGGTATCCCCTGTGCTGAACCGCCGATATCTGTTATCTGCGGGAACAGCATTATCCTGTGTGCTCAAAACGAAAATCGTAACCTCTTATCCCGGTATCACAATGTGTCAGTTAACACGAGACGTCTGGTCGGATAACGGCGAAGTGCTTCTTGCCCGTAAAGGAGCATTACTGATCGGGGAGCAGAATAAAGTCATGACACAGGGAGTAGCCCGTGTGTTCGTTAACTGGACAACGCTCAAAGATGAAAATGTCAATGTGCGCATTGGCGCACTTGGCACTGACAGTCTGGGCGCTTCAGGCCTTCCTGCATGGGTCGATAATCATTTTGGTCAGCGTTTTGGTGGTGCATTGCTGCTGTCATTACTTGGTGATGGTTTAGATATTCTGAAAAACAGCACGCAACAAACAGGCTCAAACAGCAATATCACCTACGAAAACACATCTGACGCAACAAAAGAAATGGCAAAAACAACGCTGGACAATACGATAAATATTCCCCCCACGGCATATATTAATCAGGGGACTGTATTGTCTGTTATTGTTCCGCGAAATATCGACTTTTCATCCGTATATGATCTTCAGTAATTCAGTAAAGCAATTGATATGAATAACATCAGAGATACCAGTAATACATCACAACCACGAGATAACAGTAAAACCGCAAGACGATATCTGGATATGACGGGTATCCAGTCTGTTCTTAATATTGAACATGTCACAGAAATATCTGTGAATAAACCAGGAACAATATGGTTTGAAGGGAAAAATGGCTGGGAATCTAAAGATGCGCCAGACGCGACTTTTGATAATTTAATGACACTTGCCAAAACTCTGACAAACTTATCAAAGATAAAAATACCACTTAGCCATGATAATCCCATTGCATCGGTAGTTCTTCCCGGTGGGGAACGTGGACAAATCATCATTCCACCTGCAACAGAAAATAACAGCGTTGTGATATCTATCCGTAAGCCATCATTAACGCGCTTTACTATAGATGATTATGTCCGAACAGGGCGTTTTGATAATGTCAGGATTGCGACGAAACACGAAGCCATCCTCACTGAACGGCAACGCTACCTGTATGAATTATCCCGGCGTCCAGATGGTCAATCTAAAGCTCAATTTTTAAGAGAGGCAGTTAAAGACCGTCTTAATTTTTTAATCGTCGGTGGGACTGGCTCCGGTAAGACAACTATAGCAAAGGCAATTGCAGATATCTTTCCACCTGAACGGCGTTATATAACCGTTGAAGATGTGCCGGAAATGTCTCTGCCGCTGCATCCAAACCACATCCGGCTTTTCTACAAAAAAAATACCGTTGAGGCGAAGGAAATCATTGAAGCGTGTATGCGATTAAAGCCAGATCACATCTTTCTTGCTGAACTTAGGGGTAACGAAGCATGGAGTTATCTGGAGGCGCTTAATACAGGGCATGAAGGCTCAATCAGTACCATTCATGCTAATAATACTTATGCCTCATTTTCACGACTGGCAAGCATTGTAAAACAATCTGATGTTGGCATGACTGTTGATATGGACCTCATCATGCGCACGATAAAAACATCAATTGATGTCATTCTTTTTTTCAACCATACCAGAATGACTGAACTGTATTACGAACCCGAAGAAAAAAATCGCTTTTTGAGCACAATGTAAATTCTGGAGATAACTATGGATGCAAAAAAGACGGGGGGGTTAATTCTCTTCCTGTTACTGCTTCTTGTGGGTGTGCTTATAGCCTCAAACTATCTCGGTGGATACACAGCATTAAGATATTCATCCGTTGATATGTCTTTGCTCAAGTGGGATACATTCCATTCTGTAATCTCAACATTTTCTGGCAACCCACAATATAAAAAACTCGTTTTTATGGCATGGTTTGGATTCAGCGTTCCATTAATATTCTTCGCCATATTCATGTTGATTGTCGTGATTGGGATTATGCCTAAAAAAGTCATCTACGGTGACGCCCGACTCGCAACTGATATGGACCTGAGTAAATCAGGTTTTTTCCCGGATAAAAAATCACCTTACAAACATCCACCAATACTCATCGGTAAAATGTTCAAGGGGAGATACAAAAAACAATTTATTTATTTCGCCGGACAACAATTTTTAATTCTTTATGCCCCGACACGTTCTGGTAAAGGGGTGGGTATTGTTATCCCCAACTGCGTAAACTATCCAGGAAGTATGGTCATACTGGATATCAAACTTGAAAACTGGTTTTTATCAGCCGGATTCAGGCAAAAAGAATTAGGGCAAGAATGCTTTCTCTTTGCGCCCGCCGGATACGCGGAAACTATCGACCAGGCCATTAAAGGACAGATACGCTCTCACCGCTGGAATCCTCTGGATTGCGTCAGTCGCAGTGATTTACTTCGTGAAACGGACCTGGCAAAAATTGCCGCAATCCTTATCCCGGCAAGTGATGATCCTATATGGTCTGATTCTGCACGAAACCTTTTTGTCGGGTTAGGACTTTACCTGCTGGACAAGGAGCGTTTTCACCTGGAACAGAAAACCAAAGGTCATAATGTACCGGACGTTCTTGTTTCCATCAGCGCCATACTGAAAACGTCGATTCCCGATAATGGAAAAGATCTCGCCGCATGGATGGGACAGGAAATTGAAAACCGTAGCTGGATTAGCGATAAAACAAAATCATTCTTCTTTAAGTTCATGTCAGCACCAGATCGCACAAGGGGAAGTATAGAAACAAACTTTTCATCACCGCTGAGCATCTTCAGCAACCCTATTACTGCTGAGGCGACGAATTTCAGTGATTTTGATATCCGGGATATTCGTAAAAAGCCCATGTCAATTTATCTTGGTCTGACACCGGATGCTTTAATCACTCATGAGAAAATTGTAAACCTTTTCTTCTCATTACTGGTTAATGAAAACTGTCGTGAACTGCCGGAACACAACCCGGACCTGAAATACCAGTGTCTTATTCTCCTGGATGAATTTACATCAATGGGTAAATCGGAGGTCATTGAACGCGCTGTTGGTTTTACAGCAGGTTATAACCTTCGCTTTATGTTCATTCTTCAGAATGAAGGACAAGGGCAAAAAAGCGATATGTACGGTCAGGAAGGATGGACCACATTCACTGAAAACAGTGCTGTTGTGCTTTACTATCCGCCGAAATCAAAAAATGCTCTGGCTAAGAAGATTTCAGAAGAGATTGGGGTGCGTGATATGAAAATATCCAAACGCTCAATTTCCAGTGGTGGTGGTAAGGGAGGAGGTTCACGTACACGGAATGATGATGTAATAGAGCGCCCGGTTCTTCTTCCTGAAGAAATTGTGTCTCTCCGGGATAAGAAGAATAAAGCCAGAAATATTGCAATCCGTGAAATTATAACCAGTGAATTTAGCCGACCATTTATTGCCAACAAAATAATCTGGTTTGAAGAACCAGAGTTTAAACGCCGCGTGGATATCGCCCGTAATAATCCAGTTGAGATCCCACTCCTGTTCAAAGATAAAACAGAACTCATGAATAAAATAGCCAGGGATGCGGAAATTTATCTTTCTGACCAGAAAAAAGTCATGGTTGCCGGAGGAAATGTAATTACCAATCCAGACCTTGATAATCACGATAAAACAGACGTATCTGAATAATTCTCGCAACCAGCAAATAGTATTTTGCATATTCCATAAGGTAATTAAACATGAATAAAAAATTGCTTTATTTATTAATATCCTCTTTTTTATTATCAGGCTGTGCAAACTTCAAAAAAATCAATGCTAATGAACTTGCAGCCGAAAGAGACGCACAAAAAGCGACTGAATACGCGAAAAAAATTCGTAATAACCCGGTTATCCAGGACTCAACAAAACAATGGATTAATACAACGCCAATTATTGAAAAGCAGGTAAAGCAATCAGCGCCGCCCTGCCCGATTGTGATTAATACTCGTTCAGATATTGAGCTACGCCAGATCGCACAACGCATCACACAAACCTGTCATATTCCGGTACGAATCAGCGCCGATGTCTGGACCTATCTGAACGGTACAGGCACTGGCTCAACACAACAAATGACAGGATCAATTCCAGCACCGGATGCTAATGGAATGGTTCCTCTGGCGTCAGTAGGCAGTCAGCCAGTAAAAGTCTCTTCTGGCGGTACATCACTCCCTGAACTGAATATCTCCGGGCTTCCTGCCCTACTGCAAACCGTATCTTCACGGCTGGGAATATCCTGGAAATACGATAAAGGCCGTATCACATTCTTCTATCTGGAAACGCGCTCATTCCCGATCACATATATGGACAGCAATGTGGCATACAACTCAAAAGTTGTGAGCGGCACAATGTCTTCCAGTGGCAGTACCGGCTCTACCAGTTCTGGCGGTATGACTGGCGACGCATCAAATACGCAAACTACAACCGTGGAAATGAAATCATCGCTGTACAACGACCTGAAAAGCGAAGTTTCCTCAATGCTGACACCAGGTACAGGGCGCATGTATCTGTCCACTGGTTCACTGACAGTAACAGATACCCCGGATGTACTGGACAGCGTTCAGGAGATTGTGAACAAGCGCAATAATGAAATGAGTCGTCAGGTTGTGCTGAACGTTGAAATCCTGAGTATCAAGAAATCAAGCCAGGAACAGGCGGGAATCGACTGGAACGCTGTATTTAATGATGGTCATCTTGGTCTGAGTCTTGGTGGCTCATTTGGTGATGCCGCCGGGAATGTTATTACCAGTGGTGTATCCATCGTGGACGGTAAGCTGGCTGGCTCAAAAGCATTTCTGAAAGCCCTGTCGTCACAAGGCAGCGTCAGTGTCGTAACGCAAAACTCCGCTGTGACTAAAAACCTGACGCCCGTCCCTATGCAAATTGCCAATCAGCAGGGCTTCATTGAAAGTGTCACAACCGATTCCACCGCCAATGTGGGATCATCCACGTCACTGAATGCGGCAACAATAACGACCGGATTCAATATGACTCTGCTTCCATACATTCAGCCGGATTCACAAAACCTGCAATTGCTGTTCTCAATGAGTCTGTCTGACAAACCTACTTTTGAGGTGTTCGAAAGTGGCGGCAGTAAAGCACAAACACCGAATGTGGATTTGAAGACGATTAATCAGACTATTGACCTGAAATCAGGCCAGACAGTCATTCTGAGTGGATTCCAGCAATCAAACCGGAAAACCAGTAAGCAAGGTGTAATAACCCCCTCCTTCTTTGGACTTGGGGGGGGCGTTAACAGTGAAGACGGCGACACGATTCTGGTCGTTTTAATTACACCAAATGTGCTTAATTCCGGCTCCAGTGCAGTAATAAAAAATGTGAACTAATTAACTGAAAACTCCCTGAAAAAACACAGGGAGTTTTTTTGGAGGTCACTTTGTCTGAGAATAATCAGAATAACCGGAATTTCACTTCGGTTATTAAAAACAAGCGTGCTTTTTTCTCCGGTCTGGACTGGAAAACGCTTCCTTCAGAAGAAAAGAATGCGCGTACATTCGCAAGAAAAAACGACGCTGAATATTTTCTCTCCTGTCAGTATCAGGATTCAGAAAATGAAACCAAAACGATGGTGGCATTTATCAGAAAAGAGGATCTTCCCACAGGGGCGTCCTCATTCTGGTCACTGGCACTGATGATAAAACCCCTCATCGAACCTGACGGATACGCTATCTGCGAACTCGGTGATCTTTATGGCTTTGTTTCCTGCGTTAATAACGTTCTCGTCAACGATGTTGTAGGTAACAAAAGTCAGATCATGAGTGCCCTGACAACATTTCTTGAGTTTAATGAAACACCAGAACCCGGCTGGAAACTATACCAGCCTGAATCATGGGATATCAGCCAGGCACTCCCCTCACTCACTCTGTCTGCGTTGATTGACGTAAAAAAACCGCCGAAAGAGGCGGCGTTTACTCGCGTATCCCGAAAACGTCAGTTCATGATTTATGGCGGAAGTGCCATTCTGGCCATACTGCTCTGGAACGGGATCACCATGTACCAGGAATACCGGGAAAAAGAAGCTGCGGCAGAAGCTGCACGTCTTCGTCTGGCAAAAGAAATGGCAGACAAACAGGCAATACAGATTGCCCCACCGTGGCAACATTTACCTGAAATAAAACCATTTATTGATAAATGCATTGATAAATGGGATGCACTGCCCTTATCGATCGCCGGATGGCGTTTTGACCTTGCTGAATGCAGCACATCCGGTAATGACGGGCTGTTACGCACATCATATAAGGAACTGAGCGGCGTTACGGTCGAGGACTTCAGCACACGGATACGAGAAATATTCCAGGGGACAACCACAGCAACTTTTGTATTGCCAGAAGGCAGCGCCGGGGGATTTTCTCTTCCTGTCAGTTTTGACGTTTCGCCTGATCCAATTACCCCGGACACATTGCCACAGGCAACAGATATTCAGGAACGCCTGACAACATTTGCACAAAAAATGAGGTTAAAACTCACCTGGCAGGAAATTGAAAACACAAAAACAGATGAAGAAGGCCGTCCAATAATTCTCCCGTGGAACGAGTATGAATTAATGATTCAGACCAGCACCCCGCCTTCAATACTTTTCGCTAACTTTCATGAACCTGCCGTTCGCTTCCAGTATGCAGGAATAAAACTGGAAGAAGGAAGACTGAATTATGAGATTAAAGGTGCATTCTATGTTAAAAATAATTAAACCAACGATTATTTCTGTCTGTTTTTTCAGTTCACTTGCTTACGCAACAGAATCTGAAAGCACGCCAAAAGACGAAATAAAATATTCATCTCCGACCATTTTACAGGTAGAGCAGATTCAGGCTGAAACGGTAATTTACGAAGCAAAGCTGGCGCGTCAGAAGGCTGTCAGTGAATTGCGTAATCTTGATTTGAATGGTGTAGCGTCCGCAACGCCAGCAATAACGCCCTCTTCCGGGTATTCTTCCCTTGCAGATACCGATATACCAGCGCAACGTGTAACCGCTAAATCACTTCGTGTTATTGAAATATTTGGTACACCACAACAAATGTCAGCACGAATTTCTCTCCTGGACGGGTCAGTAACTGATGTCAAGGTCGGGCAAAGTATTCCAGGTACTTCTTATAAGGTGGCATCAATCACTGGTAATGGCGTCTGGATTCAAAATGGTACAGAGAAACGCCAGCTTATTCTTTAATGCTATTGAAAGAGACGACACATAATGTTTTTTTCTGACGCAGACTATCCCGGAAAAGATATTTCTGATGTTGTATACGTCAGTATATCTGAAAAAGACGATAAACCTGTTCATGTTTATATCGCTGATAACAGTAAAGGACAGCGTGCTGTTCAGGCTTATATTGGCACTCTGAATGTTAAATATCCCGGAAAGGTAAATATAACCTGGACCACTCTTGATGTTATCGCATCCCGCTACCAGGACAGCGAAAGAAGGTCTGATTCAAACTCATCACAACACTTAAACAGCAACCAGGAAAAGGTCATTAGCTACCTGGCGAAAGCAAACAACCTGGGAAGTTCCGATTTGCACATCACACCTGGTCGGGACGGTTCCGAGTTCACTTATGTCGAAGCACGCGTGCATGGGGAACTGGAAATTCTGGATGTCATCCCGCGTAAAGAAGGGCTGGAATTGCTGGGTGCTGCCTATTCTGGAATGAGCGATGTTATCAAAGGTACGCAGTTTGACCCGGCAATACCGCAGGATGCACGTATCGCAGAGAATTTTCTGAAGCCTGTAAATCTTTTTGGGGCGCGCTATTCGCATTATCCGTGCGTGGGTGGTGTATACGCGGTCTTCCGCCTGATTAAAGATGACAGCGAGGATATTCCCACTTTCGAAGAACTTGGCTACATGCCACAACAAATCCAGACAATCAGGCGAATGTTACAACGCCCGGAAGGAATTATCGTTTTATCCGGCCCAACAGGGTCCGGTAAGTCAACGACTCTGAGAACGGCTTCAGAAGCCTATCTGAGCACGTTTGGTTTCAACCATAACGATAATATGCGTCTCCCCCGAAAACGCCTTTTCACCATTGAATCACCGCCGGAGGGCCGCATTCCCGGCGCAATACAGACGGCAGTCAGGGATTCCGTCGATGGCTGGGTTGACGCGATTAAATCCGCTATGCGACTTGATCCAGACGCGATACTGAACGGCGAAATTCGTGATCACGCATCGGCATTAGCGGCAATCAAAGCCTCGATGACAGGCCACCTTCTGTTGACGACCTTACACGCCAACGATGCCCTGAATATTATTGAGCGCCTTGAAATGGAGAATATTCAGGCCAGGCTGATTGCAGATCCTCTTCTGTTTATCGGTCTGCTGAGTCAACGGCTGGTACAAAAACTCTGTCCTTACTGTAAGCGCACTTATGCTGAAATGGCAGACAAACTGAGTACAGAAGAACGGAAACTCATTGAGGAAAATTGCCTGCCGGAACAGGTCCGGTTGCGCAATCTTGACGGTTGTGAGCACTGTTATAAAGGCGTAACGGGAAGGACGGTTATAGCAGAAGTCGTCTCACCCGACGCACGTTTTTTTCAGTTGTATCGTCAGTCCGGGCGTCTGGAAGCAAAATCATACTGGCACTATGAACTTGGAGGAATTACCCGTAATCAGCACTTATTACACCTGATTAATCATGGCCTGGTAGATCCGCTGTCCGCACACTTCATATCCCCCATTGACGAAGATAAATACTCAATGCTCCCGGAGGGGACATGGCGATAAAAGATATATTTGAGAAACTCAATTCGATAGAAATTGATTTCTCTGGAATATCCCACTGGCTGGCAAAATACACATTCAGGTTTTCCAGAATAAATTTATATGAAGATTTATCTGGGATGTTAAATGATGGCATAAATGTAAAACGTGCTCTTACACACCTGATTGATATAGAAACAGACTACGGGAAGAAAACGGGTTCTTCTGCAACCTACTATATTTGCTGTGAGTGCCTTAATGCACTAAATAATACAGGATCAATATCTTCAGCATTTAAAAAATATATAAAGGAGGACGAATACCAACTAATATCAAGCGGTGAAATTCGCGGCGACCTAGCCGGAGGATTAGTTCAGGCCATAAAAATTGTCAGAAGTCGTTCTGAAATGATAATGACTCTTGTTATGTCGATGATTTATCCATCCGTACTGGTTTTTGGTTGCCTGGCAAACATGTATATGGTCCACGATACCATAACACCTGTTTTCCTTTCTCTTGCACCGAAAGAACGCTGGACCAGCTCTATGAGGTTACTGACAGATACGTCTGGTTTCCTGATAGAAAACGGAACGTATATTCTCTGTTTCTGCATCGTGCTGTTTTTCAGTATCAGGTATTCGCTTGCGCGTTATACAGGACCGGGTCGTCAGTATCTTGATTACATTCCCCCCTGGTCACTTTATAAAACATTTAATGGTGTAAGTTTTCTCTTCAACATGGCCTCCATGTTAAGCATTGAGATTCCCGTTGCAAAAGCACTGGAAAGGCTGGAAAAAAACTGCACTCAAAACAGATGGCTACTCGAGCGAATAAAAGAAATCAGGAGATATGTTTTACTTGGACAGTCACTTGCAATGGCAATGAAAAGTTGCGGTTATGACTTCCCATCAAAATTATGCATTAACAAACTATTACTTCATTCTGAAAATGCCGACAATGCATTGATGATGTCTAACTATGCTGATAAATGGCTGGAGGAAGCAAAAGGAAAAGTTAAATCAACAGGAGTCTGGATAACTGTAGTATCCGCATTAATTGTTTTCGCATTTATTGTCATGATGATTACTGCTCTCTACGATGTCAGTAACGTCCTGCAACACTAATCCCTAATATATTCTTTTCAACCCCTCATTAAACAAGGAGTTATTTATTATGTCTTCTATTAATTTTTTAAATATGCGTTCTGTTTTATCTTCTTTTTCTGCACATCGTAGAAAAGAAAAAGAACAGGACAAAGGGGCAACACTGATGGAGGTGTTATTGGTTGTTGGTGTTATTGTTGTACTTGCAGCAAGTGCATATAAACTCTATTCAATGGTGCAGACCAACATTCAGTCATCCAATGAACAAAATAACATCCTGACAGTGATTGCCAACATGAAATCACTGAAATTTCAGGGGCGTTATACTGACAGTAACTATATTAAGACTCTTTACGCGCAAGGATTACTGCCATCCGATATGATCGCGGATACAACTGGCGCAAGCGCGAAAAACCCGTGGGGCGGCTCCGTCACAATTACTCCATCAACAGATAAATATTCCTTCACTGTTATTGAAGCCAGTGTACCGCAAAAAAACTGTATGGCTCTGGTAAACGCCCTGCGTTCTTCCAGCGCAATCTCCAAAATTAACAACACTTCCACATCAACCGTCAGTGCAGCAACTGTTTGCGCATCTGACAGCAATACGCTGACCTTCAGCACTGATTCCTGATTTTTCATGTGCATCGGATAAGCGCCTTCGGGCGCTTATTTTTTCCATGTTTAAGGAGGAGTATTGTGCGTTCTGTTCTTTATATCCTGCTATCATGTATTTCATCATTAATCTTTTCATTGCAACCCGCATATTCAGCGACAACGACCCGATTTGATGCCTGCTTTGCACAAGCCGGGCAACGTTACCTGATTGACCCCCTGCTTCTGAAAAGCATTGCCACTGTAGAAAGTTCACTCATACCAGACCGGATAAATCACAACAAAGAAAAAGGAAAAATATTAAGCACCGATTACGGACTAATGCAAATTAATTCATCACACATCCCTAACCTGAAAAAACTTGGCGTAATAAAAGACAAATCAGAGCTTATTGATAACCCCTGTCTCAATATACAGATTGGCGCGTGGATTCTGGCAACACATTTTCAGAAATGCGGCATAAACTGGAGTTGTCTTGGCAGTTATAACGCTGGTTTCAAAGAAAGTAACGAACAGAAAAGAATCAAATACGCACGCTATGTCTACAATAAATACATGGTAAGGTAACTTATGCTAAACAGCATATTTAATACGGCGATACTTTGCTGTGCAAATATCGTCTGTCAATGCTACGCCTACAATGAAGTTAAATTCCGTTTAAATAAACTTAATGTATCTTATAAAACCGGAGCAGAGAAATATTACTGTCTGATACTGACAACGCTTGCCGTTATGTATCTTTCATTAAATCAGCTATCACTGATTCAATCTATAATAGTGATTATTTTCTATGCTTTCCTTACATTAATGGCCTGTATAGACCTTCTTTCATTTCTACTACCACGCCTTTATACCGTGACATTTATCTTCTCCGGCCTGTTATATCAGGCATGGAATAACAATATATTGTCTGGTTTGTTTTGTGCAATACTGATGTTCTTCATTATGCTGTTTGTAAGACTTTACTTTGCATATAAAAACGGAACGGAAAGTTTCGGCATGGGAGATGTGCTACTTATTGCAGGAACTGGCGTATGGTTTCCAACGCCTGAGATTGCCTGTTCAATTGTATTTATTGCCGTTATCGGCGGAATTATTTTCTTCACTCTTGGCGGATTAAACAAGCAAAAAAAATATATCCCATTTGGCCCATTTCTTTGTGGCGGAATGTTTGTTTACTCACTCGTACCGGGAATATTATTCTGAGGATTAAGAGCAATGAAAAAGACAGATAAAGGTGTATCTCTCCTTGAAGTATTGCTTGTCATCGGCATAATGGTGATGGTTATCCCTAAAGTTTATGAAAACATTGAAAACCATCTGAATAATGTTCGCTGGCAGAATGCAGCAGAACACGCAAATACTTATAACACCGCTGTTCGTAATTATGTTGCTGACAATGCATCAACACTACTTGCTGGATCTTTACCCAAAACAATCACGCCAACAACACTCATTCAGAAAGGCTATCTGAAATCTGGTTTTTCTGAATCCAATTTTGGACAAAGCTACATTACCGGTATTGCAAAGAACAGCAAAACATCCCGTCTGGAAGCCCTGACCTGTAGTAATGGCGGTCAGTCCCTGTCAGAAGCCGGAATGCGCTCGGTAGCAAGCATGATTGAAGGGCTTGGCGGCTACATCAACAGCAGCAAGCAGGCGATTGGCGCGGGTGGCGGCTGGTCTGACACGCCTTCAAACTATGGGCTGAACTGCGCGACCGGGCATATTGCAATGGCACTTGTTGGCGCTGATTTGCAGGAAAGCGACCGTTTGTATCGTTACTCCATAACTAATCGTCCCGACCTTAACAGGATGCATACGGCGATTGATATGAACAGCAACAATCTGAACAACGTCGGCACTTTAAACGGCAACGCCGCCGCGCTCTCCGGCGATATCAGCGCACGTAACGGTACGTTCTCTGGCGCAATTTCAGGAAATACAGCCACTACCAACGGTGATATCACTTCGAATAATGGCTGGCTGGTCACAAAAAACAGCAAAGGCTGGATGAACAGCACCTATGGTGGCGGCTGGTATATGTCCGATTCGTCCTGGTTGCGCAGCGTGAATAATAAAGGGATTTACACTGGCGGCCAGGTAAAAGGTGGAACTGTACGCGCTGATGGACGCCTCTATACAGGCGAGTATTTACAGCTTGAAAAAACAGCAACGGCTGGCGCTTCCTGCTCCCCTAACGGGCTTGTAGGCCGCGACAGTACAGGGGCGATACTTTCGTGCCAATCCGGTGTGTGGAGAACTTCCGGTTCCTCTAACGGTAGTTACAGTAATCTTGGATCACACCGAGGATCATTTACTGGTCGCAATACGGGAAGTGGTACGCTGTTTGTTTACGCCTCTGGAGGGAATGGTGGTTCCGCCGGGGGAGATTGTGCTAACACATCCAGATTGCAGGGATACGTTGCAGGGGCATTGATTAGCACAAATGCGAGCAACAACCCATCTTATGGGAAGACAGCATTCATCTCTTTTGCTGTCCCTGCTGGCGCAACTTATCAGATCACCTCTTATCCGGCCCAAAACTACTCTTGTGGCTCAGGGGTATTTTCAGTATTTGGATACCAAACTTAATTGAGAGTTACACAGGACGCAATACAACCTGTCTTGTGCTCGTATTTGTACCATCTTAACTTCCAAAGGGTACTCCCGCCGACATAAGGCGGGAGGGGAATTTGGACGGGCTTGAAAAGCCCGAAAGGTGATCAGCCACGCTGATGTTGAATGTATTGCTTCACAACTTCCAGCGGCGCACCTCCGCAGGAGCCAGCAAAGTATGACCTCGACCAGAGCACGGCTTTTCCGTATGCCCCCCGCAAATCAAGAAATTCGTTTCGCAGACGGCGGGATGTCACTGCTTTCAGTGAGTTAACCAGTACCGAAAGTTGCACTGTTGGTGGGTATTCGATCAGCATGTGGACATGATCGACGTCTCCGTTACTTTCTTTAAGTTCTGCCCCAAAATCACGGCAGACTTCTGCTGCATACTGATGGAATGCTGCACAGTGTAACTCTCCCAGTATCTTTCGACGGTATTTTGTTACAAAGACAAGATGAACATGCAAAAGGAAGGCAGCATGTCTTGAACGATTGATTTTATATTTTTGCATTGAGGTTGGCCGTAAAAGCAGTAATATTGTAAGCAAATCTACTACACACTGAATGATGATGCTAATCCTGAAAGCCTACAAATTCAGACTGGAACCAACGCATGAGCAGTCGCAGCGTTTGCGGCAGTTATGTGGTTGCGCCCGTTTTGTCTGGAATTTAGGTCTTGCGGAGACAAAGCGCATACTTGGCTCAGGCGAAAAGCTACCTTCGGCTTTCGAGTTGAACCGGATGATTACGGTGTGGAAAAAAATGCCGGAATACATCTTCTTACAGGATGCTTATACCGACAATCTGCAACAAAAGCTGAAAGACCTGCATACCGCATGGAAACGTTGTTTTGATAAAAAGCTCGCAGCTAAGGCTCCGGTATGGAAACGAAAAAATGAGGGCAGAGACTCAATCCGTTTTGTGAACTTTGAGAAATATTGCTGCCTTGAAAATCGCAGAGTGAAGCTACCGTCAGGTCTTGGGTGGGTAAAATTCCGGCAATCTCAACGTGTGAACGGTAAAATCAAAAATGCGACAATCAGTCAGTTAGCGGGACAGTGGTATATCTCGTTTCAGGTTGAAATTGAAACGGCAGAACCAAATCACACAAGCACAACGATAGTCGGGCTGGATGCTGGCGTGGCTAAACTTGCCACGCTGTCAGATGGCACAGTCTTTGAGCCTGTAAACAGTTTTCAGAAAAACCAGAAGAAGCTGGCGAGACTCCAGCGTCAGTTAAGCCGCAAGGTCAAATTCAGCAACAACTGGCAGAAGCAGAAACGCAAAATACAGCAACTGCATTCCCGTATTGCAAATATCCGCAGGGACTACCTTCACAAAGTCACAACGACCGTCAGCAAAAACCACGCAATGATAGTCATTGAGGATTTGAAGGTCAGCAACATGTCAAAGTCAGCAGCG
>NZ_JBJQKY010000025.1:0-71328 GCF_046486595.1 Escherichia sp. WS3063 | reverse complement strand
AAAATCGCGGAAGGGATGAAACAACAGCGCCTGACGGCGCTGTGTCTGGCATGCCTGCAATCCGGGAAACCGGACCAGGAAAAAACTTGCAGGCCATAACAGTATCTACACAAGCCATGCAATATATTGAATTTGCATGATTTTGTAGGTCGGATAAGGCGTTTACGCCGCATCCGGCATCAACAACGAGCACTTTATCAACAATCTGAAGCGGCCAGAATAGCCGCTTCTTAATTTGCCGGATGTTCCGGCAAACAAAAAATTACTTCTTCTTCGCTTTCGGGTTCGGCAGGTCAGTGATGCTACCTTCGAACACTTCTGCCGCCAGGCCCACAGACTCGTGCAGAGTCGGGTGCGCGTGGATGGTCAGTGCGATGTCTTCAGCATCACAACCCATTTCGATTGCCAGGCCGATTTCACCCAGCAGCTCGCCGCCGTTAGTACCGACAATCGCACCACCGATCACACGGTGAGATTCTTTGTCGAAAATCAGCTTGGTCATACCGTCTGCGCAGTCGGAAGCGATCGCACGACCAGAAGCAGCCCACGGGAAGGTGGCAGTTTCGTAGCTGATGCCTTTCTCTTTCGCTTCTTTCTCGGTCAGACCCACCCATGCAACTTCTGGTTCGGTATAGGCGATGGACGGGATAACTTTCGGATCGAAGTAGTGTTTCTTACCGGCGATAACTTCAGCGGCAACGTGACCTTCGTGAACACCTTTGTGTGCCAGCATCGGCTGACCGACAATATCGCCGATAGCAAAGATGTGCGGTACGTTAGTACGCAGCTGTTTGTCAACGCGGATGAAGCCACGGTCGTCCACTTCCACGCCAGCTTTGCCTGCGTCGAGGTTTTTACCGTTCGGCACACGACCAATCGCTACCAGCACGGCGTCGTAACGCTGCGGTTCAGCGGGTGCTTTTTTGCCTTCCATCGTCACATAAATACCGTCTTCTTTCGCTTCAACGGCGGTAACTTTGGTTTCCAGCATCAGGTTGAATTTCTTGCTGATACGCTTGGTGAAGACTTTAACGATGTCTTTGTCAGCTGCCGGGATAACCTGGTCGAACATTTCAACCACGTCAATCTGTGAACCCAGCGCGTGGTATACGGTCCCCATCTCCAGACCGATGATACCGCCACCCATTACCAGCAGGCGTTCTGGTACTTCTTTCAGTTCCAGCGCGTCAGTGGAGTCCCAGATACGCGGATCTTCATGCGGAATAAACGGCAGTTGGATCGGGCGAGAACCCGCTGCAATGATCGCGTTGTCGAAGTTGATCACGGTTTTGCCGTTCTCACCTTCAACTTCCAGGGTGTTAGCCCCGGTAAATTTACCCAGACCGTTGACCACTTTGACTTTGCGGCCTTTCGCCATACCAGCCAGACCACCGGTCAGCTGATTGATCACTTTCTCTTTCCAGGTACGAATCTTGTCGATATCGGTTTTCGGTTCGCCGAAGACGATACCGTGTTCAGCCAGCGCTTTGGCTTCTTCGATAACTTTTGCTACGTGCAGCAGTGCTTTAGAAGGGATACAGCCGACGTTCAGGCAAACACCGCCAAGGGTGTTGTAACGTTCTACGATTACGGTTTCCAGACCTAAATCAGCGCAACGGAAGGCAGCGGAGTAACCTGCGGGGCCTGCCCCAAGTACCACGACCTGAGTTTTGATTTCAGTACTCATCATGACCTCTATATATTTATCTCCGGCGGGTCTGACGTTTTTTTTATGACGCCCATTATCCACCGGGTCGTTCTATCCGTCGGTATTTTACAAAATTGTTAACAATTTTTAAACAACAAACGGCAACCGATTTGTCTATTCGCTAATAACCTCAATACATTCATGAGATTACCAGAAAAAAGCCGGCCGTTGGGCCGGCTCTTTTACTTACATCACCAGACGGCGAATGTCAGACAGCGTGTTGTTAATGATGGTAATGAAACGGGCACCATCAGCACCGTCGATCACGCGGTGGTCGAAGGAGAGAGAAATCGGCAGCATCAGACGCGGCACGAACTCTTTACCATTCCACACCGGCTCCATCGCGGACTTGGAAACGCCGAGGATAGCCACTTCCGGCGCGTTCACAATCGGCGCGAAGTGGGTAGTACCCAGGCCGCCGATGCTGGAGATGGTGAAGCAACCGCCCTGCATTTCGCCCGCAGTCAGCTTACCGTCACGCGCTTTCTTAGAAATAGTCATCAGCTCGCGAGACAGCTCGATGATGCCTTTCTTGTTGACGTCTTTGAATACCGGAACAACCAGACCGTTCGGGGTATCCACCGCCACACCGATGTTGATGTATTTCTTCAGGGTCAGACGCTGACCGTCTTCCGACAGCGAACTGTTGAAGCGAGGCATCTGCTCCAGTGCCGCAGCAACGGCTTTCATGATGAAGACAACTGGGGTTATCTTCACATCCAGCTTACGTTTCGCCGCTTCTTCGTTCTGCTGTTTACGGAACGCTTCCAGCTCGGTGATATCGGTTTTGTCGAAGTGAGTAACATGCGGGATCATCACCCAGTTACGGCTCAGGTTCGCACCAGAGATTTTCTGGATACGGCCCAGTTCCACTTCTTCGATTTCACCAAACTTGCTGAAGTCCACCTTCGGCCACGGCAGCATGCCCGGGATACCGCCGCCAGTCGCCGCCGGAGCCGCTTCTGCACGTTTGATAGCTTCTTTCACGTAAGCCTGAACGTCTTCGCGCAGGATACGACCTTTACGGCCAGTGCCCTTCACTTTCGCCAGGTTAACGCCAAACTCGCGTGCCAGACGGCGGATCAGCGGAGTCGCGTGAACGTAAGCGTCATTTTCAGCAAATTCAGATTTGCCTTCCGCTTTCGCAGCCGGAGCTGCTGCCGGAGCTTCAGCTTTTGCTGCCGGAGCCGGCGCTGCCGCTTCCTGTTTCGCAGGAGCTGCCGCAGGCGCTGCGCCTTCAACTTCGAAGATCATAATCAGCGAGCCAGTTTTCACTTTATCGCCAACGTTGACTTTCAGTTCCTTCACGACGCCTGCAAACGGAGCCGGAACTTCCATAGAAGCTTTATCGCCTTCTACGGTGATCAGTGACTGTTCAGCGGCAACTTTGTCGCCCACTTTCACCATCACTTCGGTCACTTCAACTTCGTCACCACCGATATCCGGAACGTTAACGTCTTTCACGCCAGCCGCTGATGCAGGGGCCGCTGCCGGAGCCGCTTCCTGTTTAGCCGCCGGAGCTGCCGCGCCTGCTTCACCCGCGACTTCGAAGACCATAATCAGCGAGCCGGTAGACACTTTGTCACCCACGTTCACTTTGATCTCTTTCACGGTGCCAGCAAACGGAGCCGGAACTTCCATAGAAGCCTTGTCGCCTTCTACGGTGATCAGCGACTGTTCAGCTTCAACTTTATCGCCAACTTTCACCAGGATTTCGGTCACTTCAACTTCGTCGCTGCCGATATCCGGAACGTTAACGTCTTTTGCCGCGGCAGCCGCTGGTGCTGCTGCCGGAGCTGCTTCTTTCTTCTCTTCTGCCTGAGCAGGTGCAGCGTCTGCTGCACCGTCGGCGGAATCGAAAATCATAATCAGTGCGCCGGTCTGGGTTTTATCGCCAACAGAGACTTTGATCTCTTTAACGATACCCGCCTGCGGAGACGGAACTTCCATAGAGGCTTTGTCGCCTTCTACGGTGATCAGCGACTGTTCGGCTTCAACTTTGTCGCCCACTTTGACCAGGATCTCGGTGATTTCAACTTCATCAGCCCCGATGTCCGGTACTTTGATTTCGATAGCCATTATTCTTTTACCTCTTACGCCAGACGCGGGTTAACTTTATCTGCATCGATGTTGAATTTGGCGATTGCGTCAGCAACCACTTTCTTATCGATTTCGCCACGTTTAGCCAGTTCGCCCAGCGCCGCTACAACCACGTAGGAAGCATCAACTTCGAAGTGGTGACGCAGGTTCTCACGGCTGTCGGAACGACCGAAGCCATCAGTACCCAGTACGCGGTAGTCGTCAGCCGGTACGTAAGTACGGACCTGCTCAGCGAACAGTTTCATATAGTCGGTAGATGCCACTGCCGGAGCGTCGTTCATCACCTGAGCGATATACGGAACGCGCGGAGTTTCCAGCGGGTGCAGCATGTTCCAGCGTTCACAATCCTGACCATCACGCGCCAGTTCGGTGAAGGATGTCACGCTATAAACGTCAGAACCTACGCCGTAATCTTTCGCCAGGATCTCAGCTGCTTCACGGACGTGACGCAGGATAGAACCGGAGCCGAGCAGCTGAACTTTACCTTTGCTACCTTCAATGGTTTCGAGTTTGTAGATACCTTTACGGATACCTTCCTCAGCACCTTCGGGCATTGCCGGCATGTGGTAGTTTTCGTTCAGCGTGGTGATGTAGTAGTAAACGTTCTCTTGTTTTTCACCGTACATACGCTCCAGACCGTCATGCATGATGACAGCAACTTCGTAAGCGTAAGCCGGGTCGTAAGAGATACAGTTCGGGATAGTCAGCGACTGAATGTGGCTGTGACCATCTTCGTGCTGCAGACCTTCGCCGTTCAGGGTGGTACGACCGGAAGTACCGCCGATCAGGAAGCCACGCGCTTGCTGGTCACCAGCCGCCCAGCACAGATCGCCGATACGCTGGAAGCCGAACATCGAGTAATAGATGTAGAACGGAATCATCGGCAGATTGTTGGTGCTGTAAGAGGTCGCCGCTGCCAGCCAGGAACACCCAGCGCCCAGCTCGTTGATCCCTTCCTGCAGAATCTGACCTTTCTCGTCTTCTTTATAGTAAGCAACCTGCTCGCGGTCCTGCGGGGTGTACTGCTGACCGTTCGGGCTGTAAATACCAATCTGACGGAACAGACCTTCCATACCGAAAGTACGCGCTTCGTCGGCGATGATCGGTACCAGACGATCTTTGATCGACTTGTTCTTCAGCATTACGTTCAGGGCACGAACGAAAGCGATAGTGGTAGAGATCTCTTTGCTCTGCTCTTCCAGCAGCGCGCCGAAGTCTTGCAGGCTCGGCAGCTCAAGCTTCTCGGTGAAGTTCGGCTGACGGCTTGGCAGATAACCGTGCAGTTTCTGACGCTGCGCGTGCAGATAGGTATGCTCTTCAGAACCTTCCGGGAAGGTGATGTACGGCAGTTTTTCGATATCGGCATCAGACACCGGCACATTGAAACGGTCGCGGATGTGACGCACGCCGTCCATGTTCATTTTCTTAACCTGGTGCGCGATGTTTTTACCTTCAGCCGCGTCGCCCATGCCGTAACCTTTAATGGTATGAGCAAGGATTACTGTCGCTTTGCCTTTGGTTTCCTGCGCTTTCTTGAATGCAGCGTAGATTTTCTTCGGATCGTGACCACCACGGTTCAGTGCCCAGATCTGCTCGTCAGTCCAGTCTGCAACCAGTGCTGCGGTTTCAGGATATTTACCGAAGAAGTGTTCACGAACGTACGCACCATCTTTCGATTTGAAGGTCTGGTAGTCGCCGTCAACGGTTTCGTTCATCAGCTGGATCAGTTTACCGCTGGTATCTTTACGCAGCAGTTCATCCCAACGGCTACCCCACATCACTTTGATCACGTTCCAGCCAGCACCTTCGAAGATGCCTTCCAGTTCGTTGATGATCTTGCCGTTACCGGTGACCGGGCCGTCAAGACGCTGCAGGTTACAGTTGATAACGAAGACCAAGTTATCCAGTTTTTCACGGGTAGCGATGGTGATCGCACCTTTGGATTCCGGTTCGTCCATTTCACCGTCGCCGAGGAACGCGTAAACGGTTTGTTTAGAGGTATCTTTCAGGCCACGGTGTTCCAGATATTTCAGGAACTTAGCCTGGTAAATAGCACCAATCGGACCCAGCCCCATAGATACGGTCGGGAACTGCCAGAATTCCGGCATCAGTTTCGGGTGCGGATAGGAAGAGAGGCCATTGCCGTGAACTTCCTGACGGAAGTTATCCAGCTGCTCCTGAGTCAGACGACCTTCCAGGAAAGCACGAGCGTAAACGCCCGGGGAGATGTGGCCCTGGAAGTAAACCAGGTCGCCGCCATCCTGCTCGTTGCGTGCACGGAAGAAGTGGTTAAAGCACACATCATAAATGGTTGCGGAAGACTGGAAGGACGCCATGTGGCCGCCCAGTTCGAGGTCTTTTTTCGACGCACGCAGAACCGTCATGATGGCGTTCCAGCGGATAGCTGAACGAATACGGCGTTCCAGTTCCAGATTACCCGGATACTCCGGTTGTTCTTCAACGGGGATGGTGTTGATGTAGTTGCTGATACCGGTGCCTGCGGCTACGTTGACACCGCCTTTGCGGGCTTCAGCAAGCAGTTGGTCGATCAGATACTGAGCACGCTCAACACCTTCTTCACGGATGACCGATTCGATCGCCTGGAGCCAGTCGCGAGTTTCGATCGGATCCACGTCATTTGGGAAACGTTCTGACATGGGTTATTCCTTATCTATCTAATAACGTTGAGTTTTCTGGAACCTGTCCCATTGAACTCTCGCCGGAAAGCTCAATAAGACAGGTTCTACGTTTAGTTGCCGCGCTTTTATATGCGCTTGATTTACAACATCTTCTGGATAATTTTTACCAGAAAAATCACTAATTCTTTCGTTGCTCCAGACGACGTAGAGAACGCTCACGGCGGCTCTCTTCACGGCTTCTGTCGAGCAAAATTTCTTCGATAAAGGCCAGATGGCGATGCGATGCTTCGCGCGCTTCTTCCGGCTTACCGGCCATAATCGCTTCAAATATGCGGGTGCGGTGACTACTCACCAGCGGCAGCATCTCGCGACGCGAATAGAGCAATTCGAAGTTCTGGCGGACATTCTGGGCCAACATCGGCTCCATACACCTTAGCAGATGAAGCAGAACCACATTGTGGGCCGCTTCGGTGACGGCAATCTGATACTGGAGTACGGCGTTTGATTCCGCGTCCAGATCGCCAGACTGCTGCGCCAGCTCTATGGCGTGGTGGAGTTCACGGATGCGTTCCTTGTCTTCATCGGTACTACGCAGCGCGGCGTAATAAGCGGCGATACCTTCCAGGGCGTGTCGTGTTTCGAGCAAGTCATACTGTGATTCAGGATGGTCGGAGAGCAGCTCCACCAGCGGATCGCTGAAGCTTTGCCATAGGCTGCTCTGGACAAAAGTGCCGCCACCCTGGCGACGAAGCAACAAACCCTTCGCTTCGAGACGTTGAATCGCCTCACGCAATGAGGGACGGGAGACGTCAAACTGTTTTGCCAGTTCGCGTTCCGGTGGGAGTTTTTCGCCCGGGCGGAGAGTGCCTTCGAGGATCAAAAACTCCAGTTGCTGCTCAATCACATCGGAGAGTTTTGGTTGGCGGATTTTGCTGTAGGCCATGAGTTCCTGTCTTAAGCCACTTGCCGAAGTCAATTGGTCTTACCAATTTCATGTCTGTGACGCTAAAGTAACAAAGTATTCACCTTATGTCCATACAGGTTTTGATTGAAATCATGAAACTGTGCACATTTTAACAACTTGACATATATAACGTTTCAAAGTTGTAACTATGCACAAATGTAGACTTTACGTAGGAAAGGGATTTTTTAACGATTATTAAACTATAAAAATCCGAATTGAACCGATTCACTTACCAATTTTGTGATTTTTAATTCAATTAAAACGAATTTAAATTCATTCTGCATATTGAGAGGGGTTGAGGCTGAGCTTTACAAACGGTTTCTTTTTAAGCAACTCATCTTCAACCATGCATAAAGCGGGTGCATTCGCTGTCACATACCATTATTCTTGATCTGACGGAAGTCTTTTTGTAACAATTCAAACTTCTTTGATGTAAACAAATTAATACAACAAACGGAATTGCAAACTTACACACGCATCACTGCGTAGATCAAAAAAACAATCACCGCACGAGGTTTCATGATGGAAGGTCAACAGCACGGCGAGCAGCTAAAGCGCGGCCTTAAAAACCGCCATATTCAGCTTATCGCGCTGGGTGGCGCGATAGGGACCGGGTTATTCCTGGGTAGCGCCTCCGTAATACAGTCCGCAGGGCCAGGGATTATCCTGGGTTACGCCATTGCTGGTTTTATCGCCTTTCTGATCATGCGTCAGCTGGGTGAAATGGTGGTCGAAGAACCTGTCGCAGGCTCCTTTAGCCACTTTGCTTATAAATACTGGGGCAGCTTTGCTGGCTTCGCTTCTGGCTGGAACTACTGGGTACTGTACGTTTTAGTTGCCATGGCAGAGCTGACTGCCGTGGGTAAATACATTCAGTTCTGGTATCCGGAAATCCCCACCTGGGTTTCTGCCGCCGTATTCTTTGTGGTGATCAACGCCATTAACCTGACAAACGTAAAAGTGTTTGGCGAGATGGAGTTCTGGTTTGCCATTATCAAAGTTATCGCGGTGGTAGCGATGATCATCTTCGGCGGCTGGCTGCTATTCAGTGGCAACGGCGGCCCGCAGGCGACCGTTAGCAACCTGTGGGATCAGGGTGGTTTCCTGCCGCACGGCTTCACCGGGCTGGTGATGATGATGGCGATTATCATGTTCTCGTTCGGTGGTCTGGAACTGGTGGGGATCACCGCAGCAGAAGCTGATAACCCGGAGCAAAGTATCCCGAAAGCAACTAACCAGGTTATCTACCGCATCCTGATTTTCTATATTGGTTCGTTAGCCGTTCTGCTCTCACTAATGCCGTGGACCCGCGTTACCGCCGATACCAGTCCGTTTGTGCTGATCTTCCACGAGTTAGGCGATACCTTTGTAGCGAATGCGCTCAATATCGTGGTACTGACTGCTGCGCTCTCCGTGTACAACAGCTGCGTATATTGCAACAGCCGTATGCTGTTCGGTCTGGCACAACAAGGGAACGCGCCAAAAGCGCTGGCGTCTGTCGATAAACGCGGCGTACCGGTTAACACTATTCTGGTGTCTGCGCTGGTTACGGCATTGTGCGTACTGATTAACTACCTTGCCCCAGAGTCCGCTTTCGGACTATTAATGGCGCTGGTGGTATCTGCACTGGTCATCAACTGGGCGATGATCAGTCTGGCGCATATGAAATTCCGTCGAGCCAAACAAGAACAAGGCGTGGTAACTCGCTTCCCTGCCCTGCTTTATCCGCTGGGTAACTGGATCTGCCTGCTGTTTATGGCGGCGGTACTGGTGATTATGCTGATGACCCCAGGAATGGCGATTTCGGTATACCTGATCCCGGTATGGCTGATCGTGTTAGGTATCGGCTATCTGTTTAAAGAGAAAACCGCCAAAGCCGTAAAAGCGCATTAATCTCTCTACGCCCTCACCCGTGCAGGGTGAGGGCAATAATCTTTACACCAACGCCCCGTAAATCGTCAGTAGCGCAATTACCACCACGACCACGAACGAGGTTTTCTTCGCCATGGAAACCGCTGCCTTTGGCGTCTCCACCTTATCGACATGCGGTTCACGCGCCAGAGAGAACTGTGCCAGACGCGTTAATACCTGATATTGCGAAGTATGGAAATCACCCAGCGAAGCAAACCAGGCCGGTAACGCTTTCTCACCATGACCGATCAAGGCATATACCACACCCGCAAGACGAACCGGCACCCAATCCAGTGCATGAAGCACGCCATCAATGCCGGACTGTAAACGATGATGCGGCGTCTGGTATCGCGCCAGCCAGTATTGCCATGCACGTAAAAACGCATACCCCATCAGCGTAACGGGTCCCCAGGTTCCCCCCACAATCAGCCAGAACAGCGGAGCAAGATAAAAACGAAAGTTAATCCACAGCAATGCATTTTGCAGCTCACGCAAATACTCACGTTCATCGCAGCCTGCCGGGACGCCGTGAATCATGGTGAGTTCGCCAGCCATCGTGGCACGGGCATGGCTATCATTACGTGAAGCAGCTGTCAGATAAGCATGATAATGAAGACGAACTTTACCTGCGCCAATACAAAGCAAACCAATCAGCAGCCACACCAGCAGCGTGGGAACGTTGAACAATACTCCCTGCAATGCGCGTAACAGTAAAAAAGTCACGCCCATCGCAATAATGGTCATGCCTAATGTGCGCCCGAGAGAAAAATGTTTCACCCGCCGAAAGAACGCTTCAAGACGATGATCAAGCTGCCAGTGCTCGCCCAACTTAAACAGGCGCTCGAAAATTAACACCAGTAAGGTTGTAAATAGCGTCATGTTGTCTCCTTGATGACCAGCGCACGAAACCGTGCCCAATCAAATGCAGGACCGGGATCGGTTTTCCGATCCGGCGCAATATCACAATGGCCCGTCATGTTATTAGCGATATCTGGATAGCGATCAATCAATGCCCGCGTAACCGCCGCAAGCTGTTGATACTGCGCATCGGTATACGCCAGCGTATCGGTGCCTTCCAGCTCAATCCCAATAGAAAAATCATTGCAGCGTTCGCGCCCCTGATACTGAGAGACTCCGGCATGCCAGGCACGTTTATCGAAAGGAACATACTGGACTATTTCACCATCGCGGCGAATCAAACAGTGAGCGGAGACGCGCAAATGGGCGATCTCAGCAAAGAAAGGATGTGCCTGCGGATCAATAGTTCCAGTGAATAATGCGTCGATCCACGGACCGCCAAACTCGCCTGGCGGCAGGCTAATATTGTGCACCACCAGCAGGGTGGGTGTTTCGTCATCCGGGCGGCAATCGTAATGTGGTGAGGGAACGCGGCGCGCGCCAACCAGCCACCCCTGTTCTAACAACATGCAGGATCTCCTTATATGTGGTGCTAATACCCGGTTCAGAGTAGCATGTTTCTACCTTATGATTCGTTAGCTATCTGGAGTTTTAACATGCCGCCTCGCCGCTATAACCCTGACACCCGACGTGACGAGCTGCTGGAACGCATTAATCTCGATATCCCCGGCGCGGTGGCCCTGGCGCTGCGGGAAGATTTAGGCGGAACAGTCGATGCCAACAATGACATTACGGCAAAACTTTTACCGGAAAACTCTCGCTCTCATGCCACAGTGATCACCCGCGAGAATGGCGTATTTTGCGGCAAACGCTGGGTTGAAGAGGTGTTTATTCAACTGGCAGGCGACGATGTCACCATAATCTGGCATGTGGATGACGGCGATGTCATCAACGCCAATCAACCCTTGTTCGAACTTGAAGGCCCATCTCGCGTGCTGTTAACGGGCGAACGAACTGCGCTTAATTTTGTGCAAACCCTTTCAGGAGTTGCCAGTAAGGTACGCCACTATGTCGAATTACTGGAAGGCACCAACACGCAGCTGTTGGATACGCGCAAAACCTTACCCGGCCTGCGTTCAGCTCTGAAATACGCGGTACTTTGCGGCGGCGGAGCGAATCACCGTCTGGGGCTTTCTGATGCCTTCCTGATCAAAGAAAACCATATTATTGCCTCCGGCTCAGTGCGCCAGGCGGTCGAAAAAGCGTCCTGGCTGCATCCAGATGCGCCAGTAGAAGTCGAAGTAGAGAATCTGGAAGAACTTGATGAAGCCCTGAAAGCAGGAGCCGATATCATCATGCTGGATAACTTCGAAACAGAACAGATGCGCGAAGCCGTCAAACGCACCAACGGCAAGGCGCTACTGGAAGTGTCTGGCAACGTCACTGACAAAACACTGCGCGAATTTGCCGAAACGGGCGTGGACTTTATCTCCGTCGGTGCGCTAACTAAACACGTACAGGCACTCGACCTATCAATGCGTTTTTGCTGATTGCTGACAGATTTATCCGCTCCATCGCGGGCGGATAATCTCCCCTTTCCCAACTTTCTTCGTAACGCCTCGCAAATTTCTTGTCTTTCGCTGCAACGTAATAAAAAACTCCGGAAGCTGCTTTCCCGTTTCGTTTTTTGCCCCTCGCTTGTGCTGATGGCGTTTGCCAAAGTAGCGCCAACCAAATCAAGGAGCGAAACAAATGGACAAGCAACGCGGTTTTACACTTATCGAACTGATGGTGGTTATTGGCATCATTGCCATTTTAAGCGCCATTGGTATTCCCGCTTATCAAAACTACCTGCGCAAAGCCGCACTCACCGACATGCTACAAACCTTTGTGCCTTACCGTACCGCCGTAGAGTTGTGCGCGCTGGAACATGGTGGATTAAATACCTGCGACGGTGGCAGCAATGGCATTCCTTCGCCTACCACCACCCGCTATGTTTCAGCCATGAGTGTGGCAAAGGGCGTGGTGTCGCTGACCGGGCAAGAAAGTCTCAATGGGCTAAGCGTCGTCATGACGCCGGGTTGGGATAACGCAAACGGCGTCACCGGCTGGACGCGCAACTGCAATATTCAAAGTGACAGCGCATTGCAGCAAGCCTGCGAAGATGTCTTCCGCTTTGATGACGCCAACTAAGGAGCGGCAATGAATATTCCACAGCTCACCGCCCTGTGTCTGCGTTATCAGGGAGTCTTGCTGGATGCCAGCGAAGAGGTGGTTCATGTTGCGGTAGTCGATGCACCTTCGCATGAGCTACTGGACGCATTGCATTTCGCTACCACCAAACGTATTGAGATCACCTGCTGGACGCGCCAACAAATGGAAGGTCACGCCAGTCGCACACAACAGACATTGCCCGTAGCTGTTCAGGAGAAGCATCAGCCCAAAGCAGAGTTGCTGACTCGAACGTTACAGTCTGCGCTGGAACAACGCGCGTCTGATATTCATATCGAACCAGCGGACAATGCCTACCGCATCCGCTTGCGTATCGACGGCGTATTGCATCCTTTACCGGACGTTTCACCGGATGCCGGAGTCGCATTAACCGCCAGATTAAAAGTGCTGGGAAATCTGGATATTGCGGAACATCGCCTGCCGCAGGACGGGCAATTCACTGTCGAACTGGCAGGAAACGCCGTCTCATTTCGTATTGCGACCTTACCATGTCGGGGTGGTGAAAAGGTGGTATTAAGGTTGTTACAGCAGGTGAACCAGGCACTGGATGTTAATACGCTTGGAATGCAGCCGTCACAACTGGTGGACTTTGCTCATGCCTTGCAACAACCACAGGGACTGGTGCTGGTAACTGGCCCTACAGGCAGCGGCAAAACGGTCACGCTTTATAGTGCCCTGCAAACACTGAATACCGCTGACATTAATATTTGTAGCGTCGAAGATCCGGTTGAGATCCCCATAGCCGGACTAAACCAGACGCAAATCCATCCGCGTGCCGGACTCACCTTTCAGGGCGTTTTGCGTGCGTTATTGCGCCAGGACCCTGACGTCATCATGATCGGAGAGATCCGCGATGGCGAAACGGCAGAAATTGCCATTAAAGCCGCGCAAACCGGTCACCTGGTGTTGTCTACCCTACACACTAATTCCACCTGCGAAACGCTGGTACGTTTACAGCAAATGGGAGTCGCCCGCTGGATGCTATCATCGGCGCTTACGCTGGTAATAGCCCAGCGTCTGGTACGCAAACTTTGCCCGCATTGTCGCCGGCAGCAAGGGGAGCCCATCCATATTCCAGACAATGTATGGCCATCGCCGCTGCCCCACTGGCAGGCACCCGGTTGTGTACATTGCTACCACGGTTTTTATGGTCGCACGGCCTTATTTGAAGTTCTGCCCATAACACCGGTCATACGTCAGCTTATTTCCGCTAATACCGACGTTGAATCGCTGGAAACGCACGCCCGACAGGCGGGTATGCGAACGCTTTTTGAAAACGGCTGCCTGGCCGTGGAGCAAGGCTTAACCACCTTTGAAGAGTTAATCCGCGTATTGGGGATGCCGCATGGCGAGTAAGCAACTCTGGCGCTGGCATGGCATAACCGGCGACGGCAATGCGCAAGATGGGATGCTATGGGCAGAGAGCCGTGCTTTGCTGCTCATGGCACTACAGCAACAGATGGTTACCCCACTAAGCCTGAAGCGAATCGCCATCAATTCTGCGCAGTGGCGAGGAGATAAAAGCGCGGAAATCATTCATCAACTGGCGACGCTGCTCAAAGCCGGGTTAACGCTTTCTGAAGGGCTGGCACTGCTGGCGGAACAGCATCCCAGTAAGCAATGGCAAGCGTTGCTGCAATCGCTGGCACACGATCTCGAACAGGGCATTGCCTTTTCCAATGCCTTATTACCCTGGTCAGAGGTATTTCCGCCGCTCTATCAGGCGATGATCCGCACGGGTGAACTGACCGGTAAGCTGGATGAATGCTGCTTTGAACTGGCGCGTCAACAAAAAGCCCAGCGTCAGTTGACCGACAAAGTGAAATCAGCGTTACGTTATCCCATTATCATTTTAGCGATGGCAATCATGGTGGTTGTGGCAATGCTGCATTTTGTTCTGCCGGAGTTTGCCGCTATCTATAAGACCTTTAACACTCCGCTACCGGCGCTAACGCAGGGGATCATGACGCTGGCAAGCTTTAGTGGCGAATGGGGTTGGTTGCTGGTGCTATTCGGCTTTCTGCTGGCGATAGCCAATAAGCTGCTGATGCGCCACCCAACCAGGCTTATCGCACGGCAGAAATTGCTGTTACGCATCCCGATTATGGGTTCACTGATGCGGGGACAAAAACTCACGCAGATCTTTACGATTCTGGCGCTGACACAAAGTGCAGGCATTACTTTTTTACAGGGCGTTGAGAGCGTCAGAGAAACAATGCGCTGCCCGTACTGGGTGCAACTTCTGACACAAATCCAGCACGATATCAGTAACGGTCACCCCATCTGGCTGGCGCTAAAAAATACCGGTGAGTTTAGCCCGCTCTGTTTGCAATTAGTGAGAACAGGAGAGGCATCCGGCTCGCTGGACCTCATGTTAGACAACCTCGCCCATCATCATCGGGATAACACAATGGCGCTGGCGGATAACCTCGCAACCTTACTGGAACCGGCGTTGCTGATCATAACGGGAGGAATTATCGGTACGCTGGTGGTGGCAATGTATCTGCCAATTTTCCATTTAGGCGATGCGATGAGTGGGATGGGATAACGCTGGCGTGTTGCTCCACGCCAGCGTTGGGAGATTACAGGTTGTTGAAGATGCGGTTTTCTTGTTCCAGCACACGAATAAACGTGGTGCGCTTGGTCAGCTCTTTCAGGCGTGAAGCCCCAACGTATGTACAAGCTGAACGCAGGCCGCCCAAAATATCACGCGCGGTATTTTCAACCGGGCCTCGCAGCGGCAGCTTAACGGTTTTACCTTCTGCTGCGCGATATTCCGCAACGCCGCCAACGTGACGTTTCATCGCAGACTCGGAGCTCATGCCGTAGAACAGCATAAATTTCTCGCCGTTCTCCTCAACGATGCGACCGCCGCTCTCTTCGTGGCCCGCCAGCATGCCGCCAAGCATGACGAAATCGGCACCGCCGCCAAAGGCTTTCGCGACATCGCCCGGCGTGGTGCAGCCACCGTCGCTGACGATCATTCCGCCCAGACCATGCGCAGCATCGGCACATTCGATCACCGCAGAAAGTTGCGGATAACCGACGCCTGTTTTGACGCGAGTTGTACAAACAGAACCTGGGCCAATGCCAACTTTAACGATATCAGCACCGGAGAGGATAAGCTCCTCACACATTTCACCAGTCACTACGTTGCCAGCACAAATGGTTTTGGTCGGCCACGCTTCACGCGCTTTCGCAACGAACTGCACGAAGTGTTCGGAATAACCATTCGCCACGTCAATACAAACGAAGTTTAATGCCGGGTTCAGGTCGAGAATCTGTTTAGTTTTTTCGAAATCCGCATCAGACGTGCCGGTAGAAACCATCACATGTTTCAGCACATCAGCGGAAGAATTGTTGATAAACGCTTGCCACTCTTCGACAGAATAGTGTTTATGCACAGCAGTCAAAATATCAAAAGAAGCCAGCGCAGAGGCCATAGAAAATGTGCCTACGGTGTCCATATTGGCGGCGATAATCGGCACGCCGGACCAGCTCTGACCTGAATGTTTGAAGGTGAATTGACGTTCCAGTTCAACATCGGAACGGCTTTTAAGAGTGGAGCGTTTAGGGCGGATGAGAACGTCTTTAAAACCTAACTTCAGATCTTCTTCAATACGCATGTGCGGATTCCTGGGGTTAATGGCTATAAGGGTAAGAGCGCAACTCCAGTGACGTTATCATACGCACTAATCAATGCGGCGCAAGACTGCGAAATTGTCTTTTTTTACGCTACAATCCCATAAATTTACCTGGTAAATAGTGAGCGAACGTTTCATCAATTTCGCTTTCGTGCGCTCATTTTTAACGTTTTGATAATCATGATGAATTCCCGGGAATATAAATTATGAGGTATATAGTTGCCTTAACGGGAGGCATTGGCAGTGGCAAGAGTACCGTTGCCAATGCGTTTGCTGATCTCGGAATTAACGTCATTGATGCCGATATTATTGCGCGTCAGGTGGTTGAACCAGGTGCACCTGCGCTACATGCCATTGCTGATCACTTTGGCGCTAACATAATTGCTGCTGATGGAACATTGCAGCGCCGGGCCTTGCGCGAGCGGATTTTCGCCAACCCGGAAGAGAAAAACTGGCTTAACGCCCTGCTGCATCCGCTGATTCAGCAAGAGACGCAACACCAGATCCAGCAAGCAACTTCCCCCTATGTACTGTGGGTTGTGCCATTGCTGGTAGAAAACTCACTGTATAAAAAAGCGAATCGAGTGCTGGTGGTGGATGTCAGCCCAGAAACGCAACTTAAGCGCACCATGCAGCGCGACGATGTAACTCGCGAGCATGTCGAACAAATCCTTGCTGCTCAGGCAACGCGCGAAGCTCGCCTTGCCGTGGCAGATGACGTCATTGATAATAACGGCGCACCGGATGCAATCGCATCGGATGTTGCCCGCCTGCACGCACACTATTTGCAGCTTGCGTCGCAGTTTGTCTCACAGGAAAAACCGTAATGCAGACCCAGGTCCTTTTTGAACATCCACTAAATGAAAAAATGCGTACATGGCTGCGCATTGAGTTTTTGATTCAGCAACTCACCGTTAATCTACCCATCGTTGACCACGCTGGCGCGCTGCATTTCTTCCGTAATGTCAGTGAATTACTGGATGTTTTCGAGCGCGGCGAAGTCCGCACTGAGCTGTTGAAAGAACTTGACCGGCAGCAACGTAAACTCCAGACCTGGATTGGCGTGCCTGGCGTGGACCAGAGCCGTATTGAAGCATTAATTCAGCAGTTAAAAGCGGCGGGGAGCGTATTAATTTCCGCGCCGCGTATCGGGCAATTTCTGCGTGAAGATCGTTTGATTGCTCTGGTGCGTCAGCGACTGAGCATCCCAGGCGGCTGTTGTAGCTTTGATTTACCTACATTGCACATTTGGCTGCATCTACCCCAGGCGCAGCGCGACAGCCAGGTAGAAACCTGGATTGCCAGCCTGAACCCGCTCACCCAGGCACTTACCATGGTGCTGGATTTAATTCGCCAGTCGGCCCCCTTCCGTAAACAAACCAGCCTGAATGGTTTTTATCAGGATAACGGTGGCGATGCCGACTTGCTGCGCCTGAATCTGTCACTCGATTCACAGCTTTATCCGCAAATTTCCGGTCATAAGAGCCGTTTTGCCATTCGTTTTATGCCGCTGGACAGTGAAAACGGACAGGTACCAGAACGTCTGGATTTCGAACTGGCCTGTTGCTAAGGAGTAAAAATGTCAGAAACTATTACGGTGAATTGCCCAACCTGCGGGAAAACGGTGGTGTGGGGTGAAATCAGCCCGTTTCGGCCATTTTGTTCCAAACGTTGCCAGCTGATCGACCTCGGAGAATGGGCTGCTGAAGAAAAACGAATCCCCAGCAGTGGCGATCTTTCCGAAAGCGATGACTGGAGCGAAGAGCCAAAGCAGTGACATTTTGTCTGATGCGACGCTGGCCTGATAAGACGCGGGCAGCGTCGCATCAGGCATCGTGTGCAAATGTCGGATGCGGCATAAACACCTATCCGACGTACACGCGCTTAAGCTTCGCAATTACCGGTTCATTGGCTGGCGGAAACTCATCGGCATTAAGACCGACCAGCGACATCCACTTACCGGGTTGCCCTTCTTTACCCCACGGCTCCCCTTCCCAGCTTTCGACCAGCCAGAACCACAGAGTTATATGCCTGTCCGGGAATTCATATTCCAGTTTTTCAAATAGCGAAAAATGTTGTGGGGTAATCCCGACCTCTTCCTGAAGTTCACGCACCACCGCCTGTTCCGGCGTTTCGCTCATTTCAATTTTACCGCCGGGAAACTCCAGTTTATTCGCCATGTGCGCATCTGCTGCGCGACGGGTTATAAAGATTTCATTGTTCTCGTTGCGAATAATACCTACCGCAATTTGCAGCTTTTTCATTGTCTTAAACCTATAAAAAAGGCGCAGAATCCTGCGCCTTTTACTTCAACTGTTAGCTTTTATTGCAGGCGACCATGGCACTGCTTGTATTTTTTACCAGAACCGCACGGGCAAGGATCGTTACGTCCTACTTTGCGCTCACCGGTTTGCGCCGCCAGTGCAGCTGCAGCTGCAGAGTCGTCATCCTGATGGCTAAGCTGCTGCATTTGCGCTAAACGCTCGGCTTCCATACGACGCTGTTGTTCCAGCTCCTCAACCTCTTCAGGCATACGTACCTGAACTTTGCTCAGCGTGCTGATAACTTCATATTTCAACGACTCCAGCATCGCTGCAAACATGGAGAACGATTCACGTTTGTATTCCTGCTTCGGATCTTTCTGTGCATAGCCACGCAGGTGGATACCCTGACGCAGATAGTCCATCGCCGCCAGGTGCTCTTTCCACAGAGAGTCGAGAGTTTGCAGCATGACGCCTTTTTCGAAGTGACGCATCATCTCAGCACCAACCACTTCTTCTTTACGCTGATACACTTCGATGGACTGCGCCAGAATGCGCTCACGCAGCGTCTCTTCATGCAGTTCTGGTTCTTTATCCAGCCACTCGGCAATTGGCAAATCGAGGTCGAAATCGTTCTTCAGACGTTCCTGCAGTCCCGGAATATCCCACATTTCTTCCAGCGACTGTGGCGGAATGTAGGCATCAATGGTCGCTTTGAACACATCTTCACGAATGCTGTTGATGGTTTCGCTCACATCGCTGACATCCAGCAGTTCGTTACGCTGGGAGTAAATGGCGCGACGCTGATCGTTAGCCACGTCATCATATTCCAGCAGTTGCTTACGAATGTCGAAGTTACGACTTTCAACTTTACGCTGGGCGTTGGCAATCGCTTTAGTCACCCACGGGTGTTCAATGGCTTCGCCTGGCTTCATACCCAGTTTACGCATCATGCCGGATACTCGGTCGGAAGCAAAAATACGCATCAGCGCATCTTCCATCGACAGGTAGAAACGGGAAGAACCAGCATCCCCCTGACGACCAGAACGACCGCGCAACTGGTTATCGATACGACGGGATTCGTGACGTTCAGTACCGATGATATGCAGGCCACCTGCTTCCAGTACCGCATCGTGACGAACCTGCCAGTCGGCCTTAATTTTTTCAATTTGCTCTGCGGTCGGATTTTCCAGCGCGGCAACTTCTGCCTGCCAGCTACCACCGAGCACAATATCTGTACCACGACCCGCCATGTTGGTCGCGATAGTCACCGCAGCCGGATAACCTGCCTGAGCAACAATCGCCGCTTCGTTGGCATGGAATTTGGCGTTCAGGACGTTGTGCTTAATACCGGCTTTGGTCAGTTCGTTTGACACCAGCTCAGATTTTTCGATGGAGATAGTACCCACCAGCACCGGCTGGCCTTTCGCAGTACGTTCTTTGATATCTTCAATGATCGCCTGAATTTTTTCCGCTTCAGTCATGTAGACCAGGTCCGGCAGATCTTTACGAATCATTGGACGGTTGGTCGGAACAACGACGGTATCCAGCTTGTAGATGGAGCTGAATTCGAAAGCTTCGGTATCAGCAGTACCGGTCATCCCCGCCAGTTTTTCATACAGACGGAAGTAGTTCTGGAAGGTGATCGAAGCCAGCGTTTGGTTTTCGTTCTGGATCTGCACACCTTCTTTCGCTTCCACAGCCTGGTGCAGACCATCGGACCAGCGACGCCCCTGCATGGTACGACCGGTGTGTTCGTCAACGATGATAACTTCACCATCTTTAACGATGTAGTCGACGTCTCGGGTAAACAGCGCATGAGCGCGCAGCGCCGCCGTTACGTGGTGCATCAGCATGATGTTTGCCGGAGAGTACAGAGACTCCCCTTCATCCATGATGCCTTCTTTCACCAGCAGTTCTTCAATCAGCACCAGACCACGTTCGGTCAGGTTCACCTGGCGAGATTTTTCGTCCACCGAGAAGTGGCCTTCGCCCTGGAAGGTTTCGGAGTCTTCTTTTTCCTGACGGATCAGGTGTGGAATAATTTTATTCACGCGTTTATACATTTCCGAGCTGTCTTCTGCCGGGCCGGAAATGATCAGCGGTGTACGCGCTTCATCGATCAGGATGGAGTCCACTTCGTCCACCAGCGCATAGTGCAGTTTACGCTGTACACGTTCTTCAGGACTGAACGCCATGTTGTCGCGCAGGTAGTCAAAGCCGTATTCGTTGTTCGTACCGTAAGTGATGTCAGCTGCGTAAGCTTCACGCTTTGCCGGTGCTGGCATGCCCGGCAGGTTGATACCAACAGTCAGGCCAAGGAATTCAAACAGCGGACGGTTGTTTTCGGCGTCACGTTGCGCCAGGTAGTCGTTGACGGTAACTACATGCACGCCTTTACCGGTTAGTGCGTTCAGGTAAGCAGGCAGCGTTGCGGTCAGGGTTTTACCTTCACCGGTACGCATTTCGGCGATGCAGCGTTCGTTAAGAACCATACCGCCGAGTAACTGAACGTCGAAGTGACGCATACCAAAAACACGCTTACTGGCTTCACGCACCACAGCGAAGGCTTCCGGGATCAAGTTTTCCAGCACTTCGCCTTTTTCCAGACGCGCGCGGAACTCTGCGGTTTTCCCTTTCAGTTCTTCATCGGAGAGTTTTTCCATCTCCGGTTCCATGGCATTGATGATGTTGACCACTTTGCGCATCCGGCGCAGGGTGCGATCGTTACGACTACCGAAAACTTTAGTTAATAATTTGATTAGCATAATAAAATCTCAAACGCCCCGCGTTGCGGAGTCAATAAAATGAAGTAAAGGTTTATTGTTGTTAGCTGAGGCGTTGAGGGCCAGCACGGATGCCTTGCGCCTGGTTTATCCAGACGGGCGTGCTGAATTTTGCTTGCGGGGTAAAATGCGCATAATCAATGCGATAACCCTTTCCAGACGGCGTGCCTTCCTGGGTCAACAGCGCGCTGAGCGTATCCAGTAATGCAAGATGTTGCGCCTGAAGAGGCAAAGATTCTTCAGCAACGGGCAGCGTTTGCGGTGCCATTGCGAAGGAAAGATGGCGGATTACCGTGCGAATGGCATGTTGATGCCAGTAATCAACGGAATAGTTCGAATTCGGGCGGCGCGTGTTCGCTTCCAGCAAGGCCAATTGACCAAAGTTAACTTTGGCTGAAGGCTCGTGGTTGCGGGTTGTCGCTTTTGCGGGCGCGTTTGGTTCGGCGGCATTGCTGAGTGCAGGCAAACCTAAACTCGCCGCGACCATCCCTAATAAGAGATGCGGCCAGAAGTAGCGTTTACCAAACTGTCGCCAGCGCGTCAGTATTCCACTCACGTTATTGCCATCCCGATCGTATTCAAACGTATTTAGCGCACAAATCTTATCATTAAAGCCTGAAGTCCACAGCACGAATGAAGATAAGTTGTGCGTAAAAGTGCTTAATAAAACAGCGTTCGCACCGTTTTTTATAGCTCTTATAAAATTCAAAAAAAAACGACTGGTTCACCTGGCCGGAGAGAGTGCCAGATTTGCCAGTCGAATTTTATACGACAGTATAAATGTCGTTATGCCAGTACGGCTGAAGGCGCTTTGAAGGCCAACGGCAGTTCTGCGTCGTCCTGGAAGGTCACATATTCCCAGGCTTCCTGTTTTGCAAGGACAGCCTGCAGCAGTTTGTTATTCAGTGCATGACCAGATTTATAAGCGGTAAATGCACCAATAATATTGTGACCACACATGAACAAGTCACCGATCGCATCGAGCATTTTGTGACGCACAAATTCGTCTTCAAAACGCAGGCCGTCTTCGTTCAGTACGCGATAATCGTCAACAACGATGGCACAATCGAAGCTGCCGCCCAGGCACAAACCACGGGACTGCAGATATTCGATATCACGCATGAAACCGAACGTACGCGCACGGCTGATCTGGCGCATAAACGCATCAGCGGAGAAGTTCATCGCATAGCGCTGGTTGCTGGAATCAATAGCCGGATGGTTAAAATCGATGGTGAAATCCAGCGAAAAACCATTGTACGGCTTAAATTCAGCCCACTTATCGCCATCTTCGACACGAACAGTCTCTTTGATGCGAACAAATTTCTTGGCGCAGTTCAGCTCGTCGATACCGGCGTCAAGCAGCAGGTATACAAACGGAGCGGCGCTGCCGTCCATGATCGGGATTTCCGGCGCGTTAACTTCGATAACAATGTTATCGATGCCCAAGCCCGCGAGAGCAGCATTGAGGTGCTCTACGGTTGAAATCCGTACATCATGCTCGTTGACCAGACACGTACAGAGCATGGTATCACGCACAGATTTGGCATCGGCCGGGAAATCTACCGGTGGATTCAAGTCGGTGCGACGATAGATGACCCCGGTGTTGGCCGGCGCAGGGCGTAACGTCAGGGTGACTTTCTTGCCGGTATGTAAACCGACACCCGTCGCCTGAACGATACGTTTAAGTGTCCTTTGTTTGATCATCGTATTATCTCGCCAAATTACCTATCCAACCGAAGTGTACTATACATTCGGCGGGCCAGTTTAGCACAAAGAGCCTCGAAACCCAAATTCCAGTCAATTCTTAATCAGCTTGCTTACGCAGGAATGCTGGGATATCCAGATAATCTGGCTCTTTCGCAGTTTGCGGCGCATTGTCATTCACGACTTTAGCAACCGGCTTCTGCTCCTGGGTCAGCGGAGCCATCCCGTGCTGCTGGTAGCGATCCATCACTGGCTGCTGAACCTGCTTATTGGTCACCAGAGTGATTTCAGGACGTTTGTCCATGCCGATACCTGTCGCAACAACAGTTACGCGCAGCTCGTCATTCATATCCGGGTCAAGAGAAGTACCGATAACCACAGTCGCGTTGTCGGAAGCAAATGCACGGATGGTGTTACCTACCGTTTCGAACTCATCCAGACGCAGGTCGAAGCCCGCTGTGATGTTAACCAGCACGCCGCGCGCGCCAGACAGGTCGATATCTTCCAGCAGCGGAGAAGAGATAGCCATTTCAGCAGCTTCTTCCGCACGGTCTTCACCGCTCGCCACGCCAGAACCCATCATTGCGTAGCCCATTTCAGACATTACGGTGCGAACGTCTGCAAAGTCCACGTTCATCAAACCCGGACGCGTAATCAGTTCGGCGATACCTTGTACAGCACCTTTCAGTACATCGTTCGCTGCGCCAAACGCATCCAGCAGGGAGATACCGCGGCCCAGAACTTTCAGCAGTTTGTCGTTCGGGATAGTGATCAAAGAGTCCACATGCTTGGACAGTTCAGTGATCCCCTGCTCCGCGAATGCCATACGCTTCTTGCCTTCAAAGTTGAAGGGCTTAGTGACGACAGCAACGGTCAGGATACCCAAATCTTTTGCCACTTCAGCGACGACTGGTGCTGCACCTGTACCGGTACCACCACCCATACCCGCAGCAATAAAGACCATGTCTGCACCTTCCAGCGCCGCACGCAGTGCATCGCGATCCTCATCAGCCGCATTGCGGCCAACTTCTGGATTAGCGCCAGCTCCCAGTCCTTTGGTGATACCGCTACCGATTTGAATCGTCTGTCCAACCGCTGTTTTACGCAGCGCTTGTGCATCGGTATTTACCGCGAAGAATTCAACACCTTCAATGCGCTCGCGCACCATGTGTTCAACAGCATTACCGCCGCCGCCGCCGACGCCGATGACTTTAATCACCGCGTCATTGGTAAGTTCCATTGGTTCAAACATAGTTTCTCTCCGATTTGTGCCTGTCGCCTGAGGCCGTAATCATCGTCGGCCTCATAAAAAATTAAAACTCTTTTCGCAGCCAACTATTGAGTCGCTTGATCCACGAGCCAACTGATGCTGTAACACGTTTTTCTACTTCAGCTTCACCGTTAAGATGTGACTCTTTCCCATAGTGAAGCAATCCCACCGCCGTCGAATAATACGGCTCCTGAGCATAATCCGTTAAACCGGTAATGTTCAGCGGCGCGCCGATACGCACTTGCGTATGAAACACGCGCTGAGCACAGGCTGCAAGACCTTCGATCTGCGCTGCGCCACCGGTTAATACAATGCCTGCCGCCAGGTGATGTTTAACCCCTTGTTGGCGAAGCTTTTCCTGCAACTGCAATATCTCTTCGTTGACCAGATTGAGCAGCTCGGTATAGCGCGGCTCGATCACCTCTGCCAGGGTCTGACGTTGCAGACTCCGCGGCGGACGGCCGCCTACGCTCGGCACTTCCACGCTCTCATCTTTTCCAACGATGGAGCCCAGCGCACAACCGTGGCGAACTTTAATCGCTTCGGCGTCACTTGGCGGTGTGCCAAAGGCGTAAGCGATATCACTGGTCACGACATTGCCAGCATAAGGAATTACCTTCGTGTGGCGCAATGCCCCACCGGTATAAACGGCGATATCCATTGTACCACCACCGATATCGACAACGCAGACACCCAGTTCACGTTCATCTTCCGTCAATACCGAATAACTTGATGCCAGTCCGGCAAATATCAGTTGGTCAACTTTCAGCCCACAACGTTCAACCGCTTTGACGATGTTTTTCGCCATATCGTTGTGACATGTGATCAGGTGCACTTTTGCCTGCATCCGCACGCCCGAAAGTCCTACCGGATTCTTGATCCCTTCCTGATAGTCAATCGCATACTCTTGCGGGATCACATGCAGCACACGATGCTCATCGCGCACACGCACCGATTTCGCGGTATGGACGACGTTTTCCACATCTTCTTGCGTCACTTCTTCTTCAGAAATAGGCACCATACCAATTTCATTCTGGCAGCTGATGTGCTTACCAGAAAGCGCCAGATATACCGAAGAGATCTGACAATCTGCCATCAATTCTGCCTGGTCAATGGCGCGTTGTACGCACTTGACCACGGATTCGAGGTCGTTCACCCCGCCTTTATCCATACCACGCGACGGGCAGCTGCCCACGCCAATGATATTGACCATACCGTCGGGCAGAACTTCCCCTACTAAAGCGGCAACCTTCGCGGTACCAATCTCCAGTCCTACTACCAGTTTTCTGTCCGTCGCCTTGATCATTGTTGTTCTGCCTGTGCCTGATTTTGTTGCTGAGTAGATTCCTCTGGCGGCAAGGGCGCCCAGCCTACTGCCGCTCCAGAGTCATAACGCAAATCAACGTAGCTAATCCGTTTGCCATCGGTTTGCGCCTGCTGCTGTAAAACCGGATAAAGTTCTACAAAGCGAGCCAAACGTTTCATCGTATCGCCCCGGCCAAGATTGAGCTTAATATCGTTATTCAGCGTCAACTGCCAGGAACGCCGCGCGGTCATCGCCGCTTCCTTCAGAGTAAATCTGTCCTTTGCCAGCATCTGCCCCATTTCGCGATAGCCCTGCAACACTTCATTGGCGCTGCCTTCCGGGCCATACAGCATTGGAAGCACCTGCTTGCTGGTGCGATCTGGCGGCACGCTGAAAGTGTTTCCTTCCGCGTCTACCATATGTTGATCATTCCACCGCGCAATCGGCACATATTCAACCAGATGAATCTTCAATTCATCAGGCCACTGCTTTCTGACGCTCACCTGCTTAATCCACGGCAGGCGTTGTTCTATTTGCGTCTGGATGATGTTGACATCCTGGGTCATAAAGGTACCTGGCTCACCCAATGCCAGGATCGACTGCCGGATATCGTCATTACGCGTGTAATGGCGTTCACCGGTCAACACCAGCTTTGAGAGCGGCAGGCGTTGCGCATCTTCCATCCAGCCCAACACGACCCAGCCGCTCACCAACACTGTCGTTAAAACGGTCAGCAGGAAAAGGATCCCCGCCAGACGCGTTCCATTATTGCGGCGAGAAGAAACCTCTTCTTCGCTGTTTCGCGTGTTCAGAGCAGCCTGCGACATATTAGTCCGCCAGTTCCAGAATTCGTACTACCAACTGCGAGAAGCTCATACCTGCCTGACGTGCCGCCATCGGCACCAGGCTGTGGCTGGTCATACCCGGTGAGGTATTGGCTTCCAGCAGATAAAACTGTCCATCGCTGTCCAGCATAACGTCAATACGTCCCCATCCTTTGCAACCTAACGTCGTCCATGCTTTCAGCACTAATGCCTGCAAATTGGCCTCTTGTGACGCTTCCAGACCTGCGGGGCAGAAATACTGTGTCTCATCAGAGAGATACTTCGCCTCATAATCATAGAAGGTTCCGGACGGTTGAATACGTATTGACGGTAAAATTTCTTCACCGAGTATCGCAACCGTGAACTCCGGCCCACTTAGCCATTTTTCAATCAATACTTCTTCATCGTGCTGAAATGCCAATCTTAATGCATCTTGTAGAGCATTTTCTGCTACTACTTTTGACATTCCCACACTGGAACCTTCGCGGCTCGGCTTAACGATAACCGGCAAACCCAGAATAGAAATTTCTGCTAACTGCTTATCACTCAGGCCTTTTTCAAACTCTGCGCGGGTTAATGCTACCCACGGCGCTACCGGTAAACCAGCGCCCTGCCAAAGCAATTTGCTGCGTAGTTTATCCATTGAAAGCGCAGATGCCATCACTCCGCTGCCGGTATAAGGCAAGCCCATCAGCTCGAGCATACCCTGCAGCGTGCCATCTTCACCGCCGCGACCATGTAGCGCGATAAACACTTTCTGAAAGCCCATCGACTTCAGTTGCGTCACGTCGACTTCTTTCGGGTCGACAGGATACGCGTCAATACCGCCTTCACGCAGCCCGGCTAACACCGCTGCACCAGAATTCAGAGAAACTTCCCGCTCAGCGGAGGTCCCGCCCAACAGGACCGCGATTTTATCAGTCATGTTGTTCTTCCTCCGGAGTTTGCGGCTTCAGTTTGATTTCAGCTAAAGAACGGGCAATTTTTCCGATATTACCAGCCCCCTGAACGAGAATCAGGTCGTTACCGGTTAATACCGGTGCCAGCATCTCGGCTACCTGCGCCGGGTCCGGCACCAGAATGGGATCAATTTTCCCACGTCCACGAATTGTGCGACACAGCGAACGGCTGTCCGCTCCCGGAATTGGCGCTTCGCCAGCCGGATACACTTCCAGCATCAACAGGGTATCAACCTGCGTCAGCACATTGGCGAAATCATCATACAGGTCGCGCGTACGGGTAAAACGGTGCGGCTGAAACAGCATTACCAGGTTTTTATCCGGCCAGCCTGCACGCGCCGCTTTAATGGTGGCGTCCACTTCCGTCGGGTGGTGGCCGTAGTCATCGACCAACATCGCCGTACCGCTTTTACCATTCACTGGCTCCAGCGGGAATTCACCGAGGAAATCAAAACGGCGACCAGTCCCCTGGAAGCTCTCCAGCGCACGCAAAATAGCCTCGTCGTCAATGCCCTCTTCCGTAGCAACCGCAACCGCAGCTGCGGCGTTCAGCGCGTTATGACGACCTGGCGCATTCAGGGTGACGCGCATCGGCTCTTTGTCCTGGCGCAGCAGCGTAAAGTGCCCCTGCGGGCCAATCTGCTGATAATCTTCTACACGCACGTCGGCATCTTCGCTGAAGCCGTAAGTCGTGGTCTGACGTCCCACACGCGGTAACAATTCGCGGATCACCGGATCATCAACACACATCACCGCACGACCGTAAAACGGCAGGTTGTGCAGAAAATTAATAAAAGTCTGTTTTAAATTCTCAAAGTCGCCCTGGTAGGTATCCATGTGGTCGGCTTCGATATTGGTGACAATCGCCACCATCGGTTGCAGATGCAGGAACGATGCATCACTCTCATCTGCTTCGGCAATCAGGTACCGACCATGCCCCAAACGCGCATGAACCCCCGCCGCTTTTACCAGCCCGCCGTTAACGAAGGTTGGGTCGAGCCCCGCTTCTGCGTAGATGCTGGAAACCATCGCGGTGGTTGTCGTTTTGCCGTGTGTTCCGGCAATGGCGATGCCATGACGAAAACGCATTAACTCAGCCAGCATTTCAGCACGACGGATCACCGGAATACGCGCTTCATGAGCGGCAACAATTTCCGGGTTATCGGCAGAAATCGCGCTGGAAACAACGACCACGCTGGCATCACGTACGTTTTCCGGGCGATGGTTGAAATAAATCGTCGCACCCAGATTCATTAACTGCTGCGTGACCGGATTTGGCGCTAAATCGGAACCACTGATCTGATAACCTTCATTGGCCAGAACTTCGGCAATACCGCCCATACCGGCACCACCGATGCCGACAAAATGTATGTGCCGAACGCGACGCATTTCGGGCACGATGGAACGCAGTTTTGCCAATTGTTGTGTATTCATTCTTTACGCCATTAACTTCTTAAATTCATACGATGCAAAAGGCATCGCTACAATTACGCCCGGGCAGCCCGGCTCACTTCATTTGCCACTCGCTCGGTGGCATCCGGAATGGATGCCGCCCGGGCGCGTTCTGCCATGGTTAATAAGGTTTCTCGCGACCACCCGGCCAGGGTGTTGGCGACAGCATCCACGCTAAGCTGTGACTGCTCGATAATTTTGGCTGCGCCCGCTTTTTCCAGCGGTAGCGCATTCCAGTATTGCTGACGGTCTTTATGTTGAAACGGCACAAACAACGCCGGAAGTCCTGCCGCGGCGATTTCACTCACCGTTAACGCACCGGAGCGGCAAACAACGACATCCGCCCACGCATACGCCGCCGCCATATCATCAATAAATTCCGTCACTTTATGCTGCGGTTGTCCCGCTTCGGCATACGCCTGTTCAACGGATTGTTGCGAACCTTTGCCGCTCTGATGCCAGATAGTGACTGAATCACCCAGTTTTGCAGCAACCTGCGGCATTGTCTGATTAAGAATGCGTGCGCCCTGGGAACCACCCACTACCAACACACGAACCGGACCTTCACGTCCAGCCAAACGTTGCTGCGGCAACGGCAGCGCCAGCACATCGGTACGCACCGGGTTACCCACCACTTCCGCATTAGGGAAAGCGCCTGGAAACGCCTGCATCACTTTGGTAGCAATCTTCGCCAGCCATTTATTGGTTAAGCCCGCAATACCGTTTTGTTCATGAAGTACAACCGGAATGCCTAACGACCACGCAGCCAGACCACCTGGACCTGATACATAGCCGCCCATACCGAGCACCACGTCAGGTTTGTACGCTTTCATAATCGCCCGCGCCTGACGCCAGGCGTTGAAGATACGCAGCGGCGCAGCTATCAGTGCTTTTATACCTTTTCCACGCAGACCAGAGATACGAATGAAATCAATTTCGATGCCATGTTTTGGCACTAAGTCCGCTTCCATACGGTCGGCAGTCCCCAGCCAGCGAACTTGCCAACCCTGAGCCATTAGATGGTGCGCAACCGCCAGTCCCGGGAATACATGTCCACCGGTTCCGCCTGCCATCACCATTAATCGCTTTCCTTGACCACTCATCGTGAACCTCGTACAAACGCCTGCGCTTTCTCCAGACGCGTTTCATAATCAATACGCAACAGCATCATGATGGCTGTCGACATAATCAGTAAGCTCGAACCACCGTAACTGATCAGCGGCAATGTCAGACCTTTGGTCGGTAACATCCCCGCCGCCGCGCCTACGTTAACCAGCGCCTGGAAACTAAACCAGATACCAATAGAACAGGCGAGAAAACCGGAAAAACGGTGGTCAATTTCTAATGCTTTGCGGCCAATCGACATCGCGCGAAAAGCGACGAAGAATACCATTAAAAGTGCCAGCACCACACCGACATACCCCAGTTCTTCGCCGATAATGGCGAAAATAAAGTCAGTGTGCGCTTCCGGCAGATACTCCAGTTTTTGTACCGAGTTACCTAAACCTTGTCCCCACAGTTCACCGCGACCAAACGCCATCAACGATTGCGTTAACTGATAGCCGCTGCCAAAGGGATCTTCCCACGGATTCCAGAATGCGGTAACACGGCGGATACGGTACGGTTCGGCGAGGATCAGCAACACAACAGCTGAAATGCCCATACCGATAATGGCAATGAACTGCCACAATTTCGCTCCCGCCAGGAACAACATCGCCAGCGTAGTCACAAACAACACCACCACCGTACCAAGGTCTGGCTGTGCCAGCAGTAGCACTGCCAACACCAGAATTACGCCCATCGGTTTCAGAAAGCCGCGCAGGTTATTACGTACTTCGTCGCCTTTACGCACCAGATAGTTGGCGATATAGCAAAACAACGACAGTTTTGTCAGCTCCGCAGGCTGGATACGCAGCAAGCCGAGATCGATCCAACGCGATGCCCCTTTAACCGAGCTACCCACTACCAGAACGATCATCAGCAGGATGATAGATCCGAGCAGCATCGTGGCACTGTAGCGTTGCCAGAACTCCATCGGCAGACGCAGCGTAATGATCGCCAGAATGAATGCCAGGATCAGATAGACGCCATCACGCTTCGCGAAGAAGAACGGATCGTTGGTTAAGCGTTGCCCTATGGGCATTGACGCCGAGGTCACCATGATAAAGCCAATCGCCGCGAGGCCGAAGGTCAGCCACAGTAAGGTGCGATCGTACATGATCAGGCTGTCGGTATCTTTTTCCCGCGAGCCCATCACCCAGCCCTTTAGCGCCGTGGAGATCCAGACCAGAATACTGAATCCTGGCAGGCGCGGCATTTTCAGGCGAGGGAGAGATAAACGCATCAACCTAACTCCTTCGCCAGACGGGCAAACTCATTGCCTCGTTGTTCAAAGTTCTTGAACTGATCAAGGCTGGCACAGGCCGGGGAGAGCAGAACCATATCGCCCGGCTGAACACGCGGAGCCAGCAAGCGCATCGCCTGTTCCATGGTTTCGGTTTGTTCTGCCACTTCCGGGCGTAGCGCCGCCAGCTGCGCGCCGTCCCGACCGAAACAATACAGACGTACGTTATCGCCATTCAGGTAACGCGCCAGTGGGCTAAAATCTGCCGATTTACCATCGCCGCCCAGCAACAAATGCAGCGTGCCGTCTACGTGCAGGCCATTCAGTGCCGCTTCCGTACTGCCGACGTTGGTCGCTTTTGAATCGTTAATCCAGCGCACACCGTTATGCTCCAGCACAACTTCAAAGCGATGCGGCAGACCAGTGAATGTGGTTAACGCTTTCAGGCTGCTGGCGCGCGGCAAACCAGCGGCATCTGCCAGTGCCAGAGCTGCCAGTGCATTGGTGTAGTTATGCTGCCCGGAAAGTTTCATTTCTTTCACGTTCAGCACTTTCTCGCCCTTCACCCGCAGCCAGGTTTCACCCTGCTGATGATTCAGGTGATAGTCACCCATGTTGACGCCAAAGCTGACGCAGCGTTCATCCGCACCGCGAATCGGCATTGTTAAGGCATCATCAGCATTAACCACGCAAATTTTTGCGTTTTCGTAAATGCGCAGTTTTGCTGCACGATACTGTTGTAAACCAAACGGATAGCGATCCATATGATCTTCAGTTACGTTCAGAATGGTCGCTGCTACCGCCTGTAAACTGGAGGTGGTTTCAAGCTGGAAGCTCGACAGCTCCAGCACGTACAGTTCGCACTCATCATCCAGCAGCATCAACGCAGGCAGGCCAATATTGCCACCCACACCAACGTTAACCCCCGCCGCTTTCGCCATTTCACCCACTAGCGTGGTGACCGTGCTTTTGCCGTTAGAACCGGTGATCGCCACAATCGGTGCTTGTGCTTCACGACAGAACAGCTCGATATCGCCAACGATTTCGATTCCGGCATCAGCGGCAGCGCTTAAGGATGGATGCGCCAGTGCAATACCGGGACTGGCGACAATCAGATCGGCCGCCATCAGCCATTCATCATTCAGACCGCCCGTGTGGCGTTCTACAGCTTCGGGTAATTTATCCAGGCCAGGCGGTGTCATACGCGTATCCATAACGCGCGGCGTCACACCGCGAGCGAGGAAAAAGTCCACGCAAGAAAGCCCGGTGAGGCCCAGGCCGATAATGACGACATTTTTACCCTGGTAATCAGCCATGATTAACGTACCTTCAGCGTTGCCAGACCAATCAGGACCAGCATCAGCGAAATAATCCAGAAACGTACAATGACGCGCGGTTCCGGCCAGCCTTTCAGTTCATAGTGGTGATGAATCGGTGCCATGCGGAAAATACGTTGTCCGCGCAGTTTAAAGGAGCCGACCTGCAGGATGACGGAAAGTGTTTCTACCACGAACACGCCCCCCATAATCACCAGCAGGAATTCCTGACGCAGCAGTACGGCGATAATACCTAACGCACCACCTAACGCCAGCGAACCGACATCGCCCATAAAGACCTGCGCCGGATAGGTGTTAAACCACAGGAAGCCCAGCCCTGCCCCGACTATCGCGGTACAGACAATGACCAGTTCCCCGGCGTGTCGTAGATACGGTATGTGTAAATAGCTGGCAAAGTTCATGTTGCCGGTCGCCCACGCCACCAGCGCAAAACCACCGGCGACAAATACGGTCGGCATAATTGCCAGACCGTCAAGACCATCAGTCAGGTTTACCGCGTTGCCTGTACCCACAATGACGAAGTAAGCCAGCAGAATGTAGAACAGCCCCAGTTGCGGCATCACATCTTTAAAGAACGGAACCACCAGCTGCGTTGCGGGCGTGTCTTTGCCGGCAAGGTACAGCGCGAAGGCAACACCCAGCGCAATGACCGACATCCAGAAATACTTCCAACGAGCGATCAACCCTTTGGTGTCTTTACGCACCACTTTGCGATAGTCATCAACAAAGCCAATGATGCCGTAGCCTACCAGCACCACCAGTACGCACCAGACGTACGGATTGGATGGATAAGCCCACAGCAGTACGGAGATCACAATCGCTGTCAGGATCATAATCCCGCCCATGGTCGGCGTACCGCGCTTGCTGAAGTGTGATTCAGGACCGTCGTTACGCACCACCTGACCAAAGGAAAGTTTTTGCAAATGAGCAATCATGCGCGGGCCCATCCACAATGAGATGAACAGCGCAGTCAGCAGGCTGACGATGGCGCGAAACGTCAGATAGGAAAAGACGTTAAAGCCGGAATAATATTTGACCAAATGTTCGGCCAGCCAAACTAACATGTCCCATTCTCCTGTAAAGCGCGTACTACCTCTTCCATGGCAGCACTACGTGAACCCTTAACTAAAATCGTAATTACCTGTTGCTCAGCAATCAGTGATTTAAGACGCGCGATAAGCGCAGTTTTATCGGAAAAATGTTCGCCAACGCCGCTGGCGGTGCTGATAGCATGGCTTTGTTTGCCCACGCTTAACACGCGGTCAATACCAGCTGCTTTTGCCGCTTCGCCCACCTGTATATGGCAGGCTTCGCTTTCAGCGCCCAGTTCCGCCATATCGCCCACCACCAGCACGCGGTAGCCCGGCATTTCAGCCAGTACCTGGACTGCTGCAGTCATTGAACCAACATTGGCGTTGTAGGAGTCGTCGAGCAGCAACTGGTTTTCTACCAGTTGAATGGGGAACAGACGGCCTGGAACAGCTTTCAGATTTGCCAGCCCCGCTTTGATAGCATCAAGCGTTGCGCCCACGGCCATGGAGAGCGCAGCGGCTGCCAGCGCATTCGCAATATTGTGACGCCCCGGCAACGGCAGCAGAACATCGACGCTACCTGTTGGGGTTTGCAGCGTAAATTCCGTACCGTGCGAAGTCACATGGATATTGGTGGCGGTGAAATCGCTGTTGGCGGCATTGGGTGAGAAACGCCACACTTTGCGTGAGCCAATTACGCTCTGCCAGTTCAGCCAGTCGTTGTTGTCAGCGTTCATGATGGCGATACCGTTTTCCGGCAGGCCGCTAAATATTTCACCTTTCGCTTTCGCGACACCCGCAAGCGAGCCAAAACCTTCCAGATGTGCCGCTGCCAGGTTGTTGACCAGCGCCGCTTCCGGGCGAGTCAGACTCACAGTCCAGGCAATTTCACCCTGATGGTTCGCGCCAAGTTCAATAACTGCGTAATCGTATTCCGGCGTTAAGCGCAACAGCGTCATCGGTACACCGATGTCGTTATTGAGATTGCCTGCCGTATAAAGTGTGTTGCCGCACTGGTTTAAAATTGCCGCCGTCATCTCTTTAACGGATGTTTTGCCGGAGGAACCTGTCAGAGCAACCACGCGCGCCGGAACTTGCTGGCGAACCCATGCAGCCAGTTCACCAAACGCCAAACGCGTATCCTTGACGATTAACTGCGGCAGATCGATATCCAGCGGACGGCTAACCAGTAGTGCGCCTGCGCCGCCAGCTTTCGCCTGGTCGGCAAAATCATGAGCATCGAAACGTTCGCCTTTCAGGGCAACAAACAGGCAGCCCGGCGTCAGTTTTCGCGTGTCAGTGGTTACAGCATCAAGGGTAATATCTGCACCTTGCAGTTCACCGTTGAGAATATCGGTAAGTTGGCTAAGGGTTACGCTAATCATGCAATCACCCCCAGCAGACGCGCCACCGTGACGCGATCGGAGTAGTCCAGACGCTGATTGCCAACAATCTGGTAATCCTCATGACCTTTGCCCGCGACCAGTACCACATCATTCTCTTTAGCCTGCATAACAGCGCAAGTCACCGCTTCAGCACGGCCTTCCATCACTTTGGCATGTCCGGCATCTAACATTCCCGCCAGAATATCGTTGATGATGGCACGCGGTTCTTCGGTACGCGGGTTATCGTCCGTTACCACCGCCACGTCAGCGAACTCTTCAGCAATTGCGCCCATCAGTGGACGTTTGCCTTTATCACGATCGCCACCACAGCCAAAGACGCACCACAGCTTGCCCGCACAGTGCAGGCGCGCCGCCTGTAAGGCTTTTTCCAGTGCATCTGGCGTATGCGCGTAATCCACCACCACCGTCGGTTTGCCTGGTGCAGTGAACACTTCCATACGTCCGCAAACCGGTTGCAGACGCGCGGCGGTTTTCAGCAGCTCAGCCAGTGGATAGCCGAGTGCCAGCAGTGTCGCCAGCGCCAGCAGCAGGTTGCTGACGTTAAAAGCGCCCATCAGATGGCTTTCAATTTCCCCATCGCCCCAGCTTGAGCTAAAGCGAATAGTCGCACCGCTGTCGTGATAGTTCACTTCAGTCGCTTTCAACCAGCGTCCGTGACAGTTCGGATTGATATGATCTTCCATTGACACCGCAACCGCGTCTGGCAGTTTTGCCAGCCAGCGGCGACCCACTTCATCGTCGGCGTTAACAATCGCCTGACCGCAATGATGTGCAGAATAAAGCAGCCATTTCGCCGCTTCGTAGTGTTCCATATCACCATGGTAATCAAGGTGATCGCGGCTTAAGTTGGTAAAGACCGATGCCGCAAATTTCAATGCCGCCACACGGTGCTGTACCAGCCCGTGGGAGGAAACTTCCATTGCGCAAAAAGTCGCGCCCTGATCCACCAGCCCCGCCAGCTCATGCTGAACATCGACTGCCGAACCGGTGGTATTTTCTGTCGGGATCACTTTCCCCAGCAGGCCGTTACCAACGGTGCCCATTACCGCGCTGGTTTCGCCAAGCAGTTGGCTCCACTGTGCCAGCAGCTGGGTCGTCGTGGTTTTGCCGTTGGTGCCCGTTACGCCTACAAGACGTAAATTGTCAGAGGGTTCATGGTAAAAGCGGCCCGCCAGTGCAGATAAACGCTCGTTGAGCTGGCTGAGATAGATGACCGGTACGCCGTGCATTTCACGGATTTCACCGTCGGTCGCCTCATCTTTCGCCTCTGCAATAATGGCAGCCACACCTTGCGCTATCGCCTGCGGGATATATCGACGCCCGTCCGCCTGATGACCTACTACAGCTACAAAGAGATCGCCCGCCGCAGCCACACGGCTGTCGAGTGTCATCTCTCGCAGTGCTCGCGAAGGTGCGTCTGGCACCCACGGAGCAAGAAGGTCGCGCAAATTACGATCTGCCACCTGTCCCCTCGCCTTGATTAATCACAAATTCATTTTTATCGCCCGTTGTCAGCGCATCCGGCTCGATGTTCATGGTACGCAATACGCCGCCCATGATGGCACCAAAGACCGGCGCGGAAACGGCGCCGCCGTAGTATTTACCCGCCTGCGGATCGTTGATAACAACAACCAGCGCGAAGCGCGGCTGACTCGCAGGCGCAACGCCTGCGGTATAAGCAATATATTTATTGATGTAGCGACCGTCCGGCCCGACCTTTTTCGCGGTACCGGTTTTAATGGCGATACGATAGCCTTTAATCGCCGCCTTCACGCCGCCGCCGCCCGGTAGCGCCACGCTTTCCATCATATGCACCACGGTGCGAACAATGGATTCCGGGAAGACACGTTCACCGGGAACCGGGGGGTCAACTTTGGTAATCGACAGTGGGCGATAAATGCCGTAGCTGCCGATAGTTGCGTAGACTCGCGCTAACTGTAACGGTGTTACCATTAGCCCGTAGCCGAAAGAGAAGGTGGCCCTCTCTATGTCAGACCACCGTTGTTTTTGAGGATATAAGCCACTGCGTTCTCCGACCAACCCCAAATTGGTCGCTTTTCCCAGTCCAAAACGTGAGTAAGTATCTACTAACGCTGAGGACGGCATCGCTAACGCCAGCTTGGAAACACCGACGTTACTCGACTTCTGTAATACCCCGGTCAGGGTTAATTCGCTGTAGCGTGCCACGTCTTTGATTTCGTGGCCGTTAATTCGATAAGGAACGGTATTCAGTACCGAGTTTTCCCGCACTACGCCACGTTGCAACGCGGTCATCACCACCATCGGTTTAACCGTTGAACCCGGTTCAAACACGTCAGTGATGGTACGGTTACGCATCGCCTCTTTCGGCGTGCCACTCAGATTGTTTGGGTTGTATGACGGGCTGTTAGCCATCGCCAGCACTTCACCGGTGTTGACATCCACCAGCACGGCGCTACCAGATTCAGCTTTGTTAAAGGCCACCGCGTTGTTCAGTTCGCGATACACCAGCGCCTGCAGGCGTTCATCAATACTCAGCGCCAGGTTGTGCGCCGCCTGACTGTCGGTGGAAGAGATATCTTCAATTACGCGACCATAGCGGTCTTTACGCACAATGCGCTCACCCGGCTGCCCGGTAAGCCATTTATCGAAACTCTTCTCAACGCCCTCAATCCCCTGACTATCGACGTTAGTAAAGCCGATGAGGTGAGCGGTCACTTCGCCGGATGGATAATAACGGCGAGATTCTTCACGCAGATGAATCCCCGGCAGTTTCAGTTTTTTGATGTACTCTGCCATGTCAGGGTTTACCTGACGCGCCAGATAAATAAAGCGCCCTTTCGGGTTGGCGTTAATGCGGGCTGAAAGCTGATCCAGCGGAATATTGAGTGCGTTAGCCAGCGCCTTCCAGCGATCACCGACGCTGATACCGCCAGCGTCATGCACTTCTTTCGGGTCAGCCCAAATCGCTTTAACCGGCACGCTCACCGCTAACGGGCGACCAGAACGGTCAGTAATCATGCCGCGGGAGGTGGAAACTTGCTGAACGCGAAGAGAACGCATGTCGCCCTCTTTTACCAGCATATCCGGGGAGATAACTTGTAACCACGCTACGCGTCCGAGCAGAAAAGCCAGCGCCAGGAGAATACAGCCGCATAACAACGCAAAACGCCAACTGATAAAGTTGGCATGTTCTTCCTGACGTTTTGGTTTCTGCGTTTTCGCCGCTGCTTTCATGCGTCGCGTTTATCCTTATTTTTGCACTACGATATTTTCTTGTGACGGATCAACATGCTGCATTTGCAGCTTTTCCGTGGCTATCCTTTCCACCCGGCTATGGTCGCCGAGCGCATTCTCTTCAAGGATCAGGTTGCGCCATTCAATGTCTAAAGCATCTCGCTCCAGCACCAGTTGTTCGCGCTGAGCGGTCAGTAAACGGGTATGGTGCGCCGTGGTTACCACGGTCACCGCCGTCAAAATAATGCAAATGAACAGGCAGAGTGGCAGCTTCCCAAATCGCAAAAGATCGTCACCGATAACACCAGGCAATGCATGGCGCTCGTGGCTTCCCATCGATCCTTTAACTTTGCTTAGAGCTTCTGTCACTCTGCTGATCATGCGTTCGTCCTCTCTGCAATACGCAGAACTGAACTACGGGCACGAGGGTTCTCAGCCACCTCTTCTTCGCCCGGCATTAACTTGCCTAGTGCTCGCAGCTGACGGCCACCCAGTTTTTTGAGCTGCTCTTCAGTCATCGGTAACCCTGCCGGAACTTGCGGACCGCGGCTGTTTTCACGCATAAAACGTTTCACAATACGGTCTTCCAGCGAGTGGAAGCTGATGATCGAAAGCCGCCCACCCGGGGCCAGCACGTTGAGCGAGCTTTTTAGCGCCTGCTCTATCTCCTCCAGTTCACTGTTTACCCAAATGCGCACCGCCTGGAAGGTCCGGGTCGCGGGATGTTTAAACTTATCTTTCACCGGCGTTGCAGCAGCCACGACTTCCGCCAGTTCTTTGGTGCGGGTCATCGGCTGTTCGCGGTTACGCTCGACAATTGCGCGGGCAATGCGTTTGGCAAAACGCTCTTCACCATAGGTTTTCAATACCCAGGCGATATCGGCTTCTTCTGCGGTTTGTAGCCATTCAGCGGCTGACTGCCCACGGGTTGGGTCCATACGCATGTCCAGCGGACCATCGCGCATAAAGGAAAAGCCGCGTTCAGCATCATCAAGTTGCGGTGAAGAGACGCCAAGATCGAGGAGAATGCCATCGATCTTGCCGATAAGATCGCGCTCGGCAACGTATTCGCCCAGCGCGGAGAAAGGTCCGTGGATGATGGAGAAGCGCGGATCATCAATAGTCTTCGCAACGGCGATAGCCTGCGGGTCGCGATCGATCGCCAACAAACGCCCCTCTTCGCCAAGCTGCGAGAGGATCAGACGTGAGTGACCACCGCGACCAAAAGTCCCATCAATGTAGATGCCATCAGGACGGATATTGAGGCCATTAACGGCTTCATCCAGCAGCACCGTAGTATGTTTATAGTTTTCCATCATTTTATAGAGACAAGTCCTGCAGTCGCTCCGATAAGTCTCCGGTAGCCAACTGCTCTGCGTCGATATCTTCCTTGACCTGTTGATGCCAGGTTGTTTCATCCCACAGCTCAAACTTGTTGAACTGTCCAACCAGCATCACTTCTTTTGTCAGCCCGGCATGTTGCCGCAGTACTGGCGCGATTAACAATCGACCTGCGCCATCCATCTGACATTCGCTGGCATGACCTAACAGTAGGCGCTGCACACGGCGCTCAACCGGGTTCATGCTCGACAGACGCGATAATTTTTGCTCGATAATTTCCCATTCAGGCAGGGGGTAAAGCAGCAGGCACGGGTGATGAATGTCAATGGTGCAAACCATTTGACCGGCAGCGTTCTCAAGCAGCTGTTCCCGATAACGGGTAGGCACTGATAAGCGCCCTTTGCTGTCGAGATTGACTAACGTTGCTCCCCGGAACATGCCAGCCTCACCCCTTATTCCCACTTTGCCCCACAATTTCCCACTGAAAGGAGTTTACGGAGCGGAGGAAAAGCTTGTCAAGCCAGTCACAAGGCATACCGAGGTAAAAAACCCGATGTTTACGGCTAATATCAGCGTTGTTTATTTTACGTCCAACGTGCGAAGCAAATTAACGTTATGAATAGCTGTAAGAAAAAATCCCTCATCGTCATCACCGTTTTAAAATGACTCACTATTTTCCACAGCAAATATAAAGTGTCAGTTTGCGACGCGAGCGGCATTTTAGGACATATCTTCCCCGGTTAACAGTCCCTGTTGCGTCTGTGTGGCGCTTGATGCCAGCGGGTTTGCGCAAAAGCAAAGAAAAGTGTTTGTTAAATCGGCAATTCATCTCTGCATGTAACAAAATAATGCAAAAACGCGCTATCGATATCACTTAATTATTGTGAATTTCAGCTGGTGAGGTAATTAACGGGCAGGTTTAAAAGCATTTATCAATAATAGCCAGGAATAGTCTTATTTACTTTAAGGATATTGATGTCCATTCCCGTACTCAACGCGCCAGAGAGAAATTCACCTGGCGCGTATTTTTGTTCGCGGCTTAGCTACGGCTGAGCACGCCGCGGCGATAGAGATTACGTTTAATGCGCGTTAAACCAGGTTTTGGCTTACGCGGTTCGTCCAGGCTTGCCAGGACAATCTCCAGCACACGCTCTGCGACATCGCGGTGACGTTGAGCCACTGCCAGCACCGGGCACTGTAAGAAGTCGAGCAGTTCGTTATCGCCAAAGGTGGCAATTGCCAGGTCAGAAGGCAGTTTGCCGTCACGACGTAGCGTGACATCCATCACCCCTTGCAACAACGCAAACGACGTTGTGAACAGTGCCTGCGGCATCGGATGCGTTTCCAGCCATTTTTCGAATAACTGGGCAGCCGCCTCCCGCTCATAGCTGTTGGCATAAAGGAAATGCACTTCGCGCGGATCATCTTTCCAGGCAGTACGGAAACCTTGTTCACGCAGGAAGCTGACAGAAAGCTCCGGCAGCGCGCCAAGATAAAGTACCGTCTCGGCGGGAAACTTACGTAACTCTTCCGCCAGCATTTCGGCATCATCCTGATCGGCACCAACCACGCTGGTGAAATGTTCACGATCGAGGGCGCGGTCCAGCGCGACAATCGGGAACGGGTCGTTAGCCCAGCGTTGATAAAAAGGATGCTCAGGTGGCAACGACGTCGAAACAATAATGGCATCAACCTGACGCTGCAAAAGATGCTCGATACAACGCATTTCGTTGTCGGGCTGATCTTCCGAGCAGGCAATCAGCAGTTGATAACCCCTTTGCCGCGCCTGGCGTTCAAGATAGTTAGCGATGCGGGTATAGCTGGTGTTCTCCAGATCGGGGATCACAAGACCAATAGAACGTGTGCGTCCAGCACGAAGCCCAGCTGCCACGGCGTTCGGGTGGTAATTGTGCTCACGCACCACAGCCATGACTTTTTCAACGGTTTTGTCGCTCACACGGTATTGCTTCGCTTTGCCGTTAATAACATAGCTTGCAGTGGTCCGCGACACTCCCGCCAGCCGAGCGATTTCATCCAGTTTCACAATTGCCCCTTGCGTAAAATGTAAAAACCATAGCCATTGTACTGGTATGGGTTAAATTCATTAACATCTAAGCGCAGAAAATTAACTGCGGCAACTGCTTTTATTCCAGGTTCCCACTGATTTCGCAAAAAAAGCCCAACGTGACATGTTGGGCTGCAAATTGCGCATTGAGATCATTCTCAACGCATTATTTTTTCGCCGCGCGAAAGTCCGACCACACCAGAGCGAGCAACTTCCACAATTTTCGCCACATCGCGAATCGATGCTAAAAATGCATCAAGCTTATCGCTGGTACCTGCTAATTGAACGGTATAAAGCGAGGGTGTGACATCGATAATTTGCCCACGGAATATTTCCGTATTACGTTTCACTTCGTCACGCCCGTAGCCGCTGGCCTGAATTTTCACCAGCATGATTTCCCGCTCAACATGCGCCCCCTGCCCCAACTCGCTCACGCGTAATACATCGACCAGCTTGTGTAATTGCTTTTCGATCTGCTCAAGCACTTTTTCATCGCCCACGGTCTGGATGGTCATACGCGATAATGTCGGATCGTCGGTTGGCGCAACGGTCAGGCTTTCAATGTTGTAGCCACGCTGGGAAAAAAGGCCAATCACGCGGGATAACGCGCCTGATTCATTTTCGAGTAAGACTGATAATATCCGGCGCATAATCAGGTTCTCTCCGTTTTGCTTAACCACATTTCATCCATTCCGCCCCCGCGAATCTGCATCGGGTAGACGTGCTCACTGCCATCGACGGTGACATCAACAAACACCAGGCGATTATTGCGCACCTGTTCCAGCGCCTCGCTAAGTTTGCTTTCCAGTTCTTGCGGATGAGAAATCTGGATCCCGACGTGACCATAGGCTTCCGCCAGACGAACGAAATCGGGTAGCGATTGCATATAAGATTGTGAATGACGGCCGGAATAGATCATGTCCTGCCACTGTTTCACCATCCCCAGATAGCGGTTATTGAGATTCACCACCAGTACCGGCAACTCGTATTGCAAGGCGGTAGACAGTTCCTGGATGTTCATCTGAATACTGCCGTCGCCAGTGACGCAAACCACGGTTTCTTCTGGCAACGCCATTTTGACGCCCAGTGCCGCAGGCAAACCAAACCCCATCGTGCCGAGGCCGCCAGAGTTGATCCAGCGACGCGGTTTGTCGAATGGATAATAAAGCGCAGCAAACATCTGGTGCTGCCCGACATCGGACGTCACGTAAGCGTCTCCCTTCGTCAACCGCCAAAGAGTCTCGATCACCGCCTGCGGTTTAATCTTTTCACTGTGAGAGTCATATTTCAGGCACTGACGAGCGCGCCACTGTTCAATCTGTTGCCACCAGTCGCGGATCTCATCCAGCGGTTGATGGACGGATTCTTGCGACAGGAGTTCAAGCATTTGTTCAAGGACCTGGCGAGCATCCCCCACAATCGGGATATCAGCAGTCACGGTTTTAGAAATGGAAGTAGGATCAATGTCGATATGCAGAACCGTGGCATTTGGGCAGTACTTCGCCAGATTGTTCGTCGTTCGGTCATCAAAACGCACCCCGACGGCAAAAATCACATCCGCGTTATGCATCGTCATATTGGCTTCGTAGGTGCCGTGCATTCCCAGCATGCCCAGTGCCTGACGATGCGTTGCCGGAAACGCCCCCAGCCCCATTAATGAGGAAACAACGGGCAGATTCAACGCCTCCACCGTTTCTTTTAGCTGCTGATGACAGCCCGCCGTGATTGCCCCACCGCCTACATAGACAACCGGTTTTTTTGCCGCCACCAGCGTTTGCAGAGCGCGCTTAATTTGCCCTTTATGCCCGGAGGTCGTGGGATTGTAAGATCGCATACTGACCGACTCCGGCCAGACGTAGGGTAATTTGTTCGCCGGATTAAGAATATCTTTGGGTAAATCAACGACCACGGGCCCAGGGCGACCACTTGCCGCCAGCCAGAAAGCCTTTTTCAGCACCTGCGGAATGTCTTCCGTTTGCTTAACCAGAAAACTGTGTTTAACCACCGGGCGAGAAATCCCCACCATGTCGCACTCCTGAAAGGCATCGTAGCCTATCAACGAGGTCGCTACCTGCCCGGAAAGGACAACTAAGGGAATGGAATCCATATAAGCGGTGGCAATGCCAGTAATCGCATTGGTCGCCCCTGGACCCGACGTTACCAGCACGACGCCGACTTCCCCGGTCGCGCGCGCCAGACCATCGGCCATATGCACCGCCGCCTGCTCATGACGAACTAAAACATGATCGATACCACCCACGGTATGCAATGCATCGTAAATATCAAGGACCGCGCCTCCGGGATAACCGAATACTTGTTTAACGCCCTGATCGATAAGCGATCGGACGACCATCTCGGCTCCAGACAACATCTCCATGGCCTGCCTCACTGTTTGACGGAAAAAATGTGTAAAACACATTAACCGTCCGATCTTGCTTAAGCAATTGGCAGACAGAGACATAAACACGAGGTAATAAGAATAAACAGGAGGAAAGGTGAAAAGAAACGATAAAATCCTCCATTACAGAGGATTAAATTGATAATAAATCGGCTGAATCCTACAACTTACAGCAATTTCTCTATTTTTTTAATTAATCCTAAAATAGAGAGAACACACATTCAGAATAAAATTCTACATTCAATAAAAAATGCAGAATAAACCAGACATTGATGTCTGACCTATTCTGCATTCAGTTAGCGTTTGCAAATTGAGACTAATTGCTCTTCCATCCACTGATGGCCTTTATCGCGCCCGGCAGCTTCATGCCAGGAGAGATAACAGGTTCTGCTGTTTTGTTTTAACGGCAGCGGTAATACCTGTAACTCTAAGGATTCAGCGAACTCTTCAGCCAACCAACGCGGCGCAATAGCGACCAGATGCGTTTGCGACACCACGCTCAGTACACTCATCATTGCCATGCCCTGATACGCGATACTGGCTTGTTTATCTACCGTGTCATACCACGGTTGACTAAATGACGCGAAACGATCGAGCGAAACTGCCGCATGTTGTTCGTTATAAACATCATGTTTCAGTAACGGGCCTTTAATTGTTGGATGATTTTTGCTGGCTACCAGCACCATTTCATCTTTAAATAATGGCACACTGGTAAATTCAGGACGATGGAAGTCTTCATAACTAATCACAAACTCCGTTTCCTGATAACGCAGCTGATGTTCAGTGTTCTGATTTAATGAAGACTTGAACATAACATGTATATTTGGCGCAGTTTGCTCAATGTGATTATAAATCTGCGAGGTCAGAATGCTGTCTAACGGGCTGCAGACACAAAGATGAAATACACGTTCACTACTGGCAGGCTCAAAACCTGAACCTGGCAATTCATTTTGTACTAATTGCAATGCCTGACGAACTGAACCAAAAAGTTGAAATGCGCGAGCAGTCGGTTGAATGCCACGGCCATAACGAACAAAAAGCTCGTCATTAAACATCACCTTCAGGCGTGCAACCGCGTTACTGACCGCAGGTTGCGACATCCCCAGAACATGAGCGGCACGGGTGATGTTTTGCTCCTGCATCACGGCATCGAAAACGGTTAATAAGTTGAGATCGACCATGCGTAGTTGTGGCTTGCTTAACTCCGCCGTCTCTGGTTGATCTGTTTGTACCTCTGGCATACTTAACTCCACTGTCACACTTAACTCCCTTTCCCTTATTGGAATGCAGAGAAATAATCCTCGAGAATATGATTTATCATGCATATAAAATAAGAAAAAGGAAAATGAGAAAAATTAGGAAAACATAAAGATACGGGTTCTTATAAAAACAGAACCCATTGCCGAGTAAAGCGTCATTTACCGCAGCATAATAATCCATAATGTTTTTGTCGCGAAAACAATCTAATCATAACTACCGCGAATACTCAATCATCCACAAAATGGATTAAATGTGCTTTTTTAATAATTAATTTATATGTTTAATGCATTAATTCTTAACATTAATCGAACAATAATATTCACCAAATGAATATCAAAAAATTAGCAAAGCATATAATTCAATACAAATCATCAAGATAGGTTTTGTAACGCGTGCATTTTATCCCCCTTTTCCTCGTTGATTAGATGCAAAAATTTATTCTGAAATATGTCAACCGATGAAAAGCGTCGGTGGTTAAGCAGAAATTAATATCGCTTGTTTTAACCACCGCAGCACAATTAGCTAATTTGACGAATGCAGAACTCACGCTGGCGGAACGTTTTTGTTGCGTCAGGGTTGACATCCGTTTTTGTATCCAGTAACTCTAAAAGCATATCGTATTCATCTGGAGCTGATTTAATGACTCACATCGTTCGCTTTATCGGTCTACTACTACTAAACGCATCTTCTTTGCGCGGTAGACGAGTGAGCGGCATTCAGCATTAAGCCAGCACGCAGTCAAACAAAAAACCCGCGCCATTGCGCGGGTTTTTTTATGCCCGAAGCGAGGCGCTCAAAAAGAGACAAGGACCCAAACCATGAGCCAGCAAGTTATTATTTTCGATACCACATTGCGCGACGGTGAACAGGCGTTACAGGCAAGCCTGAGTGCGAAAGAAAAACTGCAAATTGCGCTGGCCCTTGAGCGTATGGGTGTTGACGTGATGGAAGTCGGTTTCCCCGTCTCTTCGCCGGGCGATTTCGAATCGGTGCAGACCATCGCCCGCCAGGTCAAAAACAGCCGCGTATGTGCGTTAGCTCGCTGCGTGGAAAAGGATATCGACGTGGCAGCTGAATCTCTGAAAGTTGCCGAAGCCTTCCGTATCCATACCTTTATTGCCACTTCACCAATGCACATTGCCACCAAGCTGCGTAGCACGCTGGACGAAGTAATCGAACGCGCTATCTATATGGTGAAACGCGCCCGTAATTACACCGATGATGTTGAATTTTCTTGCGAAGATGCCGGACGCACACCCATTGCCGATCTGGCGCGCGTGGTTGAAGCGGCGATTAACGCCGGTGCCACCACCATCAACATTCCGGACACCGTGGGCTACACCATGCCGTTTGAGTTCGCCGGAATCATCAGCGGGCTGTATGAACGCGTACCCAACATCGACAAAGCCATTATTTCCGTACATACCCACGACGATCTGGGCCTGGCGGTCGGCAACTCACTGGCGGCGGTACATGCCGGTGCACGCCAGGTGGAAGGTGCAATGAACGGGATCGGCGAGCGTGCCGGGAACTGTTCGCTGGAAGAAGTCATCATGGCGATCAAAGTTCGTAAGGATATCCTCAACGTCCATACCGCCATTAATCACCAGGAGATATGGCGCACCAGCCAGTTAGTTAGCCAGATTTGTAATATGCCGATCCCGGCAAACAAAGCCATTGTTGGCAGCGGCGCATTCGCACACTCCTCCGGTATCCACCAGGATGGTGTACTGAAAAACCGTGAAAACTACGAAATCATGACACCAGAATCTATTGGTCTGAACCAAATCCAGCTGAATCTGACCTCTCGTTCGGGGCGTGCGGCGGTGAAACATCGCATGGATGAGATGGGATATAAAGAAAGTGAATATAATTTAGACAACCTGTACGACGCTTTCCTGAAGCTGGCGGACAAAAAAGGCCAGGTGTTTGATTACGATCTGGAGGCGCTGGCCTTCATTGGTAAGCAGCAAGAAGAGCCGGAGCATTTCCGTCTGGATTACTTCAGCGTGCAGTCAGGTTCTAACGATATTGCCACTGCCGCCGTCAAACTGGCCTGTGGCGAAGAAGTCAAAGCAGAAGCCGCCAACGGTAACGGTCCGGTCGATGCCGTCTACCAGGCGATAAACCGCATCACTGACTATAACGTCGAACTGGTGAAATACAGCCTGACCGCCAAAGGTCACGGTAAAGATGCGCTGGGTCAGGTGGATATTGTCGCCAACTACAACGGTCGCCGCTTCCACGGCGTCGGCCTGGCCACCGATATTGTCGAGTCCTCCGCCAAAGCCATGGTGCACGTACTGAACAATATCTGGCGTGCCGCAGAAGTCGAAAAAGAGTTGCAACGCAAAGCTCAACACAACGAAAACAACAAGGAAACCGTGTGATGTCGAAGAATTACCATATTGCCGTATTGCCGGGGGACGGTATTGGTCCGGAAGTGATGACCCAGGCGCTGAAAGTGCTGGATGCCGTGCGCAACCGCTTTGCGATGCGTATCACCACCAGCCATTACGATGTAGGCGGCGCAGCCATTGATAACCACGGGCAGCCGCTGCCGCCTGCGACGGTTGAAGGTTGTGAGCAAGCCGATGCCGTGCTGTTTGGCTCGGTAGGTGGTCCGAAGTGGGAACATTTGCCGCCAGACCAGCAACCAGAACGCGGCGCACTGTTGCCTTTGCGTAAACACTTCAAATTATTCAGCAATCTGCGTCCGGCAAAACTGTATCAGGGGCTGGAAGCATTCTGTCCGCTGCGTGCTGACATTGCCGCTAACGGCTTCGACATCCTGTGTGTGCGCGAACTGACCGGCGGCATCTATTTCGGTCAGCCAAAAGGCCGCGAAGGTAGCGGACAATATGAAAAAGCGTTTGATACCGAGGTGTATCACCGTTTTGAGATTGAACGTATCGCCCGCATCGCGTTTGAATCTGCTCGTAAACGTCGCCATAAAGTGACGTCTATCGACAAAGCCAACGTGCTGCAATCCTCTATTTTATGGCGGGAGATCGTTAACGAGATCGCCACGGAATACCCGGATGTCGAACTGGCGCATATGTACATCGACAACGCCACCATGCAGCTGATTAAAGATCCATCACAGTTTGACGTTCTGCTGTGCTCCAACCTGTTTGGCGACATTCTGTCTGACGAGTGCGCAATGATCACTGGCTCAATGGGGATGTTGCCTTCCGCCAGCCTGAACGAACAAGGTTTTGGTCTGTATGAACCGGCAGGCGGCTCCGCACCCGATATCGCAGGCAAAAACATCGCCAACCCGATTGCACAAATCCTGTCGCTGGCACTGCTGCTGCGTTACAGCCTGGATGCCGATGATGCGGCTTCCGCCATTGAACGCGCCATTAACCGCGCATTAGAAGAAGGCATTCGCACCGGGGATTTAGCCCGTGGCGCTGCCGCCGTTAGTACCAATGAAATGGGCGATATCATTGCCCGCTATGTGGTAGAAGGGGTGTAATCATGGCTAAAACGTTATACGAAAAATTGTTCGACGCTCACGTAGTGTACGAAGCCGAAAACGAAACCCCGCTGTTATATATCGACCGCCACCTGGTGCATGAAGTGACCTCACCGCAGGCGTTCGATGGTCTGCGCGCCCACGGTCGTCCGGTACGTCAGCCGGGCAAAACCTTCGCCACCATGGATCACAACGTCTCTACTCAGACCAAAGACATTAATGCCTGCGGTGAAATGGCGCGCATCCAGATGCAGGAGCTGATCAAAAACTGCAAAGAATTTGGCGTCGAGCTGTATGACCTGAATCACCCGTATCAGGGGATCGTCCACGTAATGGGGCCGGAACAGGGCGTCACATTGCCGGGGATGACCATTGTCTGCGGCGACTCACATACCGCCACCCACGGCGCGTTTGGCGCACTGGCCTTTGGTATCGGCACTTCCGAAGTTGAACACGTACTGGCAACGCAAACCCTGAAACAGGGCCGGGCGAAGACCATGAAAATTGAAGTCCAGGGCAAAGCCGCGCCGGGCATTACCGCGAAAGATATCGTGCTGGCAATTATTGGTAAAACCGGCAGCGCAGGCGGTACCGGGCATGTGGTGGAATTTTGCGGCGAAGCAATCCGTGATTTAAGCATGGAAGGTCGTATGACCCTGTGCAATATGGCAATCGAAATGGGCGCAAAAGCCGGTCTGGTTGCACCGGACGAAACCACCTTTAACTATGTTAAAGGCCGTCTGCATGCGCCGAAAGGCAAAGATTTCGACGACGCCGTTGCATACTGGAAAACCCTGCAAACCGACGAAGGCGCAACTTTCGATACCGTTGTCACTCTGCAAGCAGAAGAGATTTCGCCGCAGGTCACCTGGGGCACCAATCCAGGCCAGGTGATTTCCGTGAACGACAATATTCCCGATCCAGCTTCGTTTGCCGATCCGGTTGAACGCGCGTCGGCAGAAAAAGCGCTGGCCTATATGGGGCTGAAACCGGGTATTCCGCTGACCGAAGTGGCTATCGATAAAGTGTTTATCGGTTCCTGTACCAACTCGCGCATTGAAGATTTACGCGCGGCAGCGGAAATCGCCAAAGGGCGAAAAGTCGCGCCAGGCGTGCAGGCACTGGTGGTTCCCGGCTCTGGCCCGGTAAAAGCCCAGGCGGAAGCGGAAGGTCTGGATAAAATTTTTATCGAAGCTGGTTTTGAATGGCGCTTGCCTGGCTGCTCAATGTGTCTGGCGATGAATAACGACCGTCTGAATCCGGGCGAACGTTGTGCCTCCACCAGTAACCGTAACTTTGAAGGCCGCCAGGGGCGCGGCGGGCGCACGCATCTGGTCAGCCCGGCTATGGCTGCCGCCGCGGCTGTGACCGGACATTTTGCCGACATTCGCAACATTAAATAAGGAGCACACCATGGCAGAGAAATTTATCAAACATACAGGCCTGGTGGTTCCACTGGATGCCGCCAATGTCGATACCGATGCAATCATCCCGAAACAGTTTTTGCAGAAAGTGACCCGTACGGGTTTTGGCGCGCATCTGTTTAACGACTGGCGTTTTCTGGATGAAAAAGGCCAACAGCCAAACCCGGACTTCGTGCTGAACTTCCCGCAGTATCAGGGCGCTTCCATTTTGCTGGCACGAGAAAACTTCGGCTGCGGTTCCTCGCGTGAGCACGCGCCGTGGGCATTGACCGATTACGGTTTTAAAGTGGTGATTGCACCGAGTTTTGCTGACATCTTCTACGGCAACAGCTTTAACAACCAGCTGCTGCCGGTGAAATTAAGCGACGCAGAAGTGGACGAACTGTTTGCGCTGGTGCAGGCCAATCCGGGGATTTATTTCGACGTGGACCTGGAAGCGCAAGAGGTGAAAGCGGGAGAGAAAACTTATCGATTTACCATTGATGCCTTCCGCCGCCACTGCATGATGAATGGTCTGGACAGCATTGGCCTGACCCTGCAGCACGACGACGCTATTGCGTCTTATGAAGAGAAGCAACCGGCGTTTATGCGTTAGTTTGTACACCGTCCGGCACTCAATCGCCAAAAAGAAAAAAGCCAGCAGATAATCACTGCTGGCGTGGCGATTAGCACCAATACTCAGTCACACATGATGTCCGCAAATCAGTAGTCAGAATGACTCCCCTCCCACTGCATCAGTTCTTCAAGCATAGTTAATCGTTGTGGGACGCTTAACCAACGCAACCAGCACAACTTCGCTGTCGCGGTAAAATAGTGCTGATAAAACTGACGCATGGGGCACCTCCTTGCTTCATCGTTAGGAATTATTGACTTAATATAGGGAAAATAAAATTGCTGACTTTTGCGCAGGAGTTCCCCTTTTATGCCATCTGCTCGTCTGCAACAACAGTTCATCCGCCTGTGGCAATGCTGCGAGGGTAAATCGCAGGAGACCACGCTCAACGAACTGGCAGCGTTACTGAGTTGCTCGCGTCGTCATATGCGCACCCTGCTCAACACCATGCAGGATCGCGGCTGGCTGACGTGGGAAGCGGAAGTCGGGCGCGGTAAACGCTCGCGTCTGACATTCCTCTATACCGGGCTGGCGCTTCAGCAACAGCGGGCGGAAGACCTGCTGGAGCAGGATCGTATCGATCAACTAGTGCAGTTGGTTGGCGACAAAGCGACTGTGCGGCAAATGCTGGTTTCTCATCTGGGCCGCAGCTTCCGCCAGGGGCGGCACATCCTGCGCGTTCTCTACTATCGTCCGTTGCGTAATCTGCTGCCCGGTAGTGCATTGCGTCGTTCCGAAACCCATATCGCCCGGCAAATCTTCAGTTCGCTAACGCGTATAAATGAGGAAAATGGGGAACTGGAAGCGGACATCGCCCACCACTGGCAGCAAATTTCACCGCTTCACTGGCGCTTTTTTTTGCGTCCGGGGATCCATTTTCATCATGGTCGTGAACTGGAAATGGACGATGTGATCGCCTCTTTAAAACGGATCAATACGCTGCCGCTCTATTCGCATATTGCTGAAATTGTATCGCCGACGCCCTGGACGCTGGATATCCACCTCACGCAACCGGACCGCTGGTTACCGTTACTGCTGGGGCAAGTTCCGGCGATGATCCTGCCGCGCGAATGGGAAACCCTCAGCAACTTTGCCAGCCATCCCATCGGCACCGGTCCGTATGCGGTGATCCGCAACAGCACCAATCAACTGAAAATTCAGGCATTCGATGACTTCTTCGGTTACCGGGCATTAATCGACGAAGTTAACGTCTGGGTTCTGCCGGAAATTGCCGACGAGCCAGCCGGAGGGCTGATGCTAAAAGGGCCACAGGGCGAGGAAAAAGAGATTGAAAGCCGCCTGGAGGAAGGTTGCTACTATTTACTGTTCGACAGCCGCACCCATCGCGGGGCGAATCAGCAAGTCAGGGACTGGGTAAGCTACGTGCTTTCTCCAACTAATCTGGTCTATTTCGCTGAGGAACAGTACCAGCAACTGTGGTTCCCGGCTTATGGACTGCTCCCCCGTTGGCACCATGCTCGTCCGACACATTGCGAAAAACCCGCCGGGCTGGAAAGCCTCACCCTGACCTTTTATCAGGATCATATTGAGCATCGAGTGATTGCCGGGATCATGCAGCAGATTCTGGCAAGTCACCAGGTCACGCTGGAAATCAAAGAGATCAGCTACGATCAGTGGCATGAAGGAGAGATCGAGAGCGATATCTGGCTTAACAGCGCCAACTTTACGCTGCCGCTGGATTTTTCGCTGTTCGCGCACTTGTGCGAGGTGCCGCTGCTCCAACACTGTCTTCCGATCGACTGGCAAGCCGACGCCGCCCGCTGGCGCAATGGCGAAATGAACCTGGCGAACTGGTGCCAGCAACTGGTCGCCAGCAAAGCAATGGTGCCACTTATCCACCACTGGCTGATCATTCAAGGGCAACGCAGTATGCGCGGCCTGCGTATGAATACCCTCGGCTGGTTCGATTTTAAATCAGCGTGGTTTGCACCACCGGATCCAGAGTAGCTCGCGCCTTTTGGCGGTGATGAGCGCGTTTTTTATATTCAGACGGAATGAATAAAATACATTACTTTTATATTTTCTCTGTTTTATGCATCGTCTGATTAGCGTCGCAAATAAGATTAAAGAAGGGGCATTCCAGCCCCTCTTTCATATTCTGAGTTAATCAATAACGGCGCAGTCTAGCCTTGTTCTGGCCGGAACGGTCAGCTTTTTCAGGTTAACCTCGCACAGGTCAGTCATACCATCTGCTATTGTTCATTTCAGCATTGCTCAGGTCAACCTCGAGACGGTCAATACCACAAATGACAACCCCGTTAAAGTAAGCATTACTCAGATCAATGCACCCGGTCCTGGTGTTCTCTTTCATCTGCAACTCCAGAGTAAATATCGCCTCATCGCCAATAAAAAAACTGACTCTTAACGTATCTTTTGGCGAGAGTGAGGCCTTCGCGGCCATATTTTCCGGATCTATTGCATGTTCTTTGAGTTTATTAAAATTTATCAGCCAGTGGGTAAACTTATCACGCGCATCCCCGTCGACAGCCCCGGTAAAGTATTTTGAGTAGTCATCACTATTATGGAAATAAAATGCATCCTTCAGAATTTGCCTTGCCGCAGCCTGGGAATGTTTATCTGACCGGAAGAGATTGCGTAACGTCTCCCATAGCGCTTCAAAGAGATTCATATTCTCGGTCTTTTTGACCAGGTTAAACATCCTCATAATCTGAGAATGAGTAAGGCCTGGATCTTTAGTGGTATTACTAGCAGAGATACTAATCTGTTCTGGGTTTCTTACTTTCATGCTGATAGCTCCACTCTGAGTTAAAAACTCAGAATAAGCGTCCTGAATAAGAATACTGTCAAAAATCGCTCATTCACGCAATAAGCCGTTGCATTACCGATTTTGACTGTGCTAAGGGATTCTTTCGGTTCAAAGCTTCCCAGCTATGCAAATACGTCCTTGATAGCTGAACGAATATTGGCTTTTTTAATACGCCTTCTCTATGGATTGCTGGTTGATAACAAAATCACTACACTAACGCCGTTCTCAACGGGGTGCCACGCTGCCGCGTGCGCTGAGAAAATACCCGTCGAACCTGATCCGGATAACGCCGGCGAAGGGATTTGAGGCTCCTTCTCAAGTCCTTTGCCACTCTTCTTTGAGGTGCAAAGTGTTAAAAAAATATCTTCCCCTGCTGTTGCTCTGTACAGCACCCGCTTTCGCTAAACCCGTTCTGACTGTTTATACCTATGATTCCTTCGCCGCCGACTGGGGACCTGGTCCGGTGGTCAAAAAAGCCTTTGAAGCCGACTGTAATTGCGAACTGAAACTGGTGGCGCTGGAAGATGGCGTTTCGCTTCTCAACCGTCTACGGATGGAAGGCAAAAACAGCAAAGCCGATGTGGTGCTGGGGCTGGATAACAACCTGTTAGATGCCGCCAGCAAAACCGGGCTGTTTGCTAAAAGCGGTGTGGCAGCGGAAGCCGTTAACGTTCCCGGCGGCTGGAATAATGACACTTTCGTACCGTTTGATTACGGCTACTTCGCCTTCGTCTATGACAAGAACAAACTAAAAAACCCGCCACAAAGCCTGAAAGAGCTTGTTGAGAGCGATCAAAACTGGCGGGTGATTTATCAGGATCCGCGCACCAGTACGCCGGGGCTGGGTCTGTTGCTATGGATGCAAAAAGTCTATGGCGATAACGCCCCGCAAGCCTGGCAGAAACTGGCGAAGAAAACTGTCACGGTCACCAAAGGCTGGAGCGAAGCCTACGGCCTGTTTTTAAAAGGCGAAAGCGATCTGGTACTGAGTTACACCACCTCTCCGGCTTATCACATTCTCGAAGAGAAAAAAGATAACTACGCCGCCGCGAACTTTAGCGAAGGTCACTATCTGCAGGTGGAAGTCGCCGCCCGCACCGCTGCCAGCAAGCAGCCGGAGCTGGCGCAAAAATTCCTCCAGTTTATGGTTTCTCCGGCTTTTCAGAATGCGATCCCAACCGGCAACTGGATGTATCCGGTGGCAAACGTCACGCTGCCTGCCAGTTTTGAACAATTGACCAAACCAGCAACCACGCTGGAGTTCACGCCAGCCGAAGTGGCGGCACAACGTCAGGCATGGATTAGCGAATGGCAACGCGCCGTCAGCCGTTAATTCCCGGCTGGTTAATTCCAGGTGTAAGCGCCGCTACGCTTGTGGTGGCGGTTGCGCTGGCGGCGTTTCTCGCCCTGTGGTGGAACGCGCCGCAGGGTGACTGGGTGGCAGTCTGGCAGGACAGCTATCTGTGGCATGTGGTGCGCTTCTCCTTCTGGCAGGCGTTTCTCTCGGCGCTGCTCTCTGTCGTACCCGCGATATTCCTCGCCCGCGCCCTTTATCGCAGGCGCTTTCCGGGTCGGCTGGCGCTGTTGCGTCTGTGCGCAATGACCTTGATCCTCCCGGTGCTGGTCGCTGTTTTCGGCATTCTTAGCGTCTATGGTCGCCAGGGCTGGCTGGCCTCGCTCTGGCAATCACTTGGTCTGGAGTGGACCTTTTCGCCCTACGGCCTGCAAGGCATTTTGCTGGCCCATGTGTTTTTTAATCTGCCGATGGCGAGCCGTTTATTACTCCAGGCACTGGAAAACATTCCCGGCGAACAACGTCAACTTGCCGCACAACTTGGGATGCGCGGCTGGCATTTTTTCCGCTTTGTCGAATGGCCGTGGTTACGTCGACAAATCCCGCCAGTTGCTGCGCTTATCTTTATGCTCTGTTTCGCCAGCTTCGCCACCGTGCTATCGCTGGGGGGCGGTCCGCAGGCGACCACTATCGAGCTGGCTATTTATCAGGCGCTGAGTTACGACTACGATCCTGCCCGCGCGGCGATGCTTGCGCTGATCCAGATGGTGTGTTGCCTTGGGCTGGTGCTGCTGAGTCAGCGATTGAGTAAGGCCATTGCGCCAGGCACCACGCTGCTGCAAGGCTGGCGCGACCCGGACGATCGTCTGCATAGCCGCATTTGCGACACTGTGTTAATTGTGCTGGCGCTGCTGCTATTGCTGCCACCGTTACTGGCGGTGATCGTCGATGGGGTAAATCGCCAGTTGCCGGAAGTGCTGGCACAACCGGTGCTGTGGCAGGCGCTGTGGACCTCGTTGCGTATTGCGCTGGCGGCAGGCGTATTGTGCGTAGTGCTGACCATGATGCTGCTATGGAGCAGTCGCGAACTGCGGGCGCGGCAGAAAATGCTGGCCGGCCAGGCGCTGGAGATGAGCGGCATGTTGATCCTCGCTATGCCGGGGATTGTGCTGGCAACGGGCTTCTTTTTACTGCTCAACAACACCATCGGCCTGCCACAATCTGCTGACGGCATCGTGATTTTCACCAATGCGTTAATGGCCATCCCTTATGCGCTGAAAGTGCTGGAAAACCCGATGCGCGATATCACCGCGCGTTACAGTATGTTGTGTCAGTCGCTGGGCATTGAAGGCTGGTCACGCTTAAAAGTAGTGGAGCTGCGCGCCCTGAAACGCCCACTGGCGCAGGCGCTGGCCTTTGCTTGTGTGCTGTCGATTGGTGATTTTGGCGTGGTGGCATTGTTCGGTAACGATGATTTCCGTACCCTGCCGTTTTATCTCTACCAGCAAATTGGTTCCTATCGCAGCCAGGACGGCGCGGTCACCGCGTTAATTCTGCTGCTACTCTGTTTTCTGCTGTTTACCGTGATTGAAAAAATACCGGGGCGAAATGTTAAAACTGACTGATATCACCTGGCTTTATCACCATTTGCCGATGCGTTTTAGCTTAACGGTAGAACGCGGCGAGCAGGTGGCGATCCTCGGGCCAAGCGGCGCGGGTAAAAGTACCCTGCTGAATTTGATCGCCGGTTTTCTGACGCCAGCCAGCGGTTCGCTGACTATCGATGGCGTTGATCACACCACGACGCCGCCGTCACGCCGTCCGGTGTCGATGCTGTTTCAGGAAAACAACCTGTTCAGTCACCTGACGGTCGCGCAGAACATCGGGCTGGGGCTAAATCCGGGGTTGAAACTGAACGCGGCACAGCAGGGGAAAATGCACGCGATTGCCCGTCAGATGGGGATTGATAATTTAATAGCGCGGTTACCGGGCGAGCTTTCCGGCGGTCAGCGACAGCGCGTGGCGTTAGCGCGTTGTCTGGTACGCGAACAGCCGATTTTATTGCTCGATGAACCGTTCTCTGCGCTCGATCCGGCGTTACGTCAGGAGATGTTGACGCTGGTGAGCACGAGCTGCCAGCAGCAAAAAATGACGTTATTGATGGTGTCGCACAGTGTGGAAGATGCTGCGCGGATCGCCACGCGCTCGGTGGTGGTCGCCGATGGGCGCATCGCCTGGCAGGGTAAGACTGATGAGTTGTTGAGCGGTAAGGCGAGTGCTTCGGCACTATTGGGGATTACGGGTTAAAAGCGCACGGACAGCCCCCTCGCCCCTCCGGGGTGAGGGGAACAAACCAGCGCCGGTGCAAACTATCTCCTAAACCCCAACCACTTTACGCAAAATATCGATATACACCGGCATCAACGGGTGGCGAATTAACACCACCAGCGCCACCACGCCGATGGCAGAAATCAACGGCGTCAGCCACAACAAACGACCGCGCGACAAATAATGACTCAAACGGTCAGTCGCTTTACCGCTGCGCCATAACCGCCAGCACAGCCAGCCCCCAACCCACAAAAATACCGCCGTCGCCAGCAGCAACCATTTAAACTCACCACTCTGCATCCCGGCAGGAATATCGATCGCCGCACCCGCCAGAATCCCCGGCAGGAAGTAAAACGGTGGCCACAGCAGGCAGCCGATAATATTCGGCGTAATAAATTTTGCCACCGGGAGATCCAGCATTCCCGCCACCATTGGCACCAGCGGACGCGTCGGGCCAACAAAGCGACCGACCAGAATGGTGAACATGCTGTGTTGATGCAACGCATGTTCAGTTTTATCGAGTAATGCTTTGTTTTTCTTCAGAAATGACCAGCGATGCAATGGCTTTTTAAAACGCCAGCCCAGCCAGAAAGAGATCCAGTCGCCCAGCAGGCAACCGACGATCCCTGCCAGCCAGGCGTGCCAGAAACTTAACTCGCCACTGCCAATCAGCGCCCCCAGTCCCGCCATTAGCACCGTACCGGGTAAAATCAAACCGACCAGCGCCAGCGACTCCAGAAAGGCCACCAACACCACCGCCATCAATGAATACACGGTGGATTGGGTAATAAAGTGTTCCAGCAATGCTTGCATAATGTGCCTGTCAAATGGACGAAGCAGGGATTCTGCAAACCCTATGCTACTCCGTCAAGCCGTCAATTGTCTGATTCGTTACCAATTATGACAACTTGACGGCTACATCATTCACTTTTTCTTCACAATCGGCACAAAAGACACCCTCTGCCTATCATTCGATAGTCTCAAAATATTCCACCTGCAGAGAATCACGGTGCTCAATGATGCAATAACGCTGGAAATTATTTGCATAATCACTTTTATCATGAAAAAACCATATACAATCGTTTTGTAGACTCGGTCCCATTCCTTTCAAAAAATCTATTAGCTTTGCTTTCTGAAGAAAAATATTATCTATATTTCGCCATGTAACAATCACTCTTGTTTGCATATCATCAACATTATAGTAATAGCTATACTCGGCTACGTTTGATATATTTGGCAAATTTCGCAAACTCTCTGGCGTATAAAGGAAAAATGGGGAAAGTTCATGCTGTGTATAGTGATGTTCCTTTGACATCAATGAGATATAAGCATAGAAAAATATAAAGAATAAAACTAAAAATGATAATAAAATATAAATATATTTTGACATCTCTACTCACGACCTGTGCGGATAATGAGGGTTTAAGAAAAGAAAAAGCGGTCTTTCAAAGGGAGATTCTGAAAACTTTATAGCTCCCGAACTTGATAATGAACTATACAACTCATGATTTATTCTGTTTTTATCTTTATAATAATTAGTAATAGGTCTATTATTATATTGATTATATAACAATGTTGAAAAAGACTCATCTAATGGCTTTATATAATTTAACCATTCTGGAAGCTTCTTTTTTATTAGTTGATTTTTTTTAAAAGGAGGATGGGTTGTAAATAAGAATGGCGTAAACTCAGTATTTTTAAAATTCCCTGGCGCTCCATATGTATCCCATATTTGTAAGGCTTTTGTGTAAGATAAAGGTTTTGCCAATAAAAGTGGATCGGGGCCTGTTCCAAATACACGATAAAAACCAATCAAGTCTGAGACTAAATCTTCTGCACTAAATCCGCTATCAGTATACCAGTTAAAAATAAATGAGTTTTGCCATGCTTCAAACCTCTTCGCAGTTCCATACATTAACGTTAAGGCAACTCTTGCTTTAAGAGTGGGTGAAAGACATGAACGAACCATAACCTTCGTATAAACACCGGTATGAAATGTAAGATCTACTCCTAATATTTTTTCCCGAATTCCCATTTCCTGATGATAATCAACAGGAAAATACCAATCATGAAATTCATCGTAATATGTTGAAAAATGTTCTTGCTCCAATTTTCTTTTTAATATTCTGGCATCTTGTCCCTGAGCATGCCCCAAATCGATCCAACCTAACTCTTCGGTATAAACTAATCCATACTTTTTCGTTGTTGCAAATATTCCATCAGTAATATCGTTACGTTTGCTCATCACAATCTCCCCTCAAAAAAAACGTATAGCAAATAATATCAATAAGGAAAAATATTATTTTTCAATGTTTTTTTGTATACAATTCATTTTATGAATGAATTTACAAAGATAGCTGCGCCTGATACCGCTACACTTTTGCCAGACCATGTTCTCCTCTGAGGGAGTAACTGGCGCTTTTCATAGAATGCCGTACTTTTTTCAACAACTGCCACATCGAACGGCATTTATGGTGGCGTGAAGTGCCTGCCATAACCGCTCAATGTGGTGTTCCTACGATGAACAAACCGCTTGATATATTCTCCTGATACAACCGGACAATATGTTCATGATGGGTATCCCGATACATAAGCCTTCGTTTTATTTTTACAAAAAGAAATCGTTGTCGATATTTTATCAAGAAAAAAATAATTCAGGTAAAACGATTCAACTAAAAATAACTAAAATTAATCCCCCGTGAAATATATAAATAACGTCAGATGAAGAAAGCAAGGGGGGCCCCCCCTTGCTTTCTTATTATTCACATCCAGCCCTAAACTCGCTCGGGCTGGCCCCGGTGCATTTTTTAAATACTCGCGAGAAATAGAGTTGATCGTCAAAACCAACATTGCGACCGACGGTGGCGATAGGCATCCGGGTGGTGCTCAAAAGCAGCTTCGCCTGACTAATGCGTTGGTCCTCGCGCCAGCTTAAGACGCTAATCCCTAACTGCTGGCGGAAAAGATGTGACAGACGCGACGGCGACAAGCAAACATGCTGTGCGACGCTGGCGATATCAAAATTGCTGTCTGCGAGATGATCGCTAATGTACTGACAAGCCTCGCGTACCCGATTATCCATCGGTGGGTGGAGCGACTCGTTAATCGCTTCCATGCGCCGCAGTAACAATTGCTCAAGCAGATTTATCGCCAGCAATTCCGAATAGCGCCCTTCCCCTTGCCCGGCGTTAATGATTTGCCCAAACAGGTCGCTGAAATGCGGCTGGTGCGCTTCATCCGGGCGAAAGAAACCCGTATTGGCAAATATTGACGGCCAGTTAAGCCATTCATGCCAGTAGGCGCGCGGACGAAAGTAAACCCACTGGTGATACCATTCGCGAGCCTCCGGATGACGACCGTAGTGATGAATCTCTCCTGGCGGGAACAGCAAAATATCACCCGGTCGGCAGACAAATTCTCGTCCCTGATTTTTCACCACCCCCTGGCCGCGTATGGTGAGATTGAGAATATAACCCTTCATTCCCAGTGGTCGGTCGATAAAAAAATCGAGATAACCGTTGGCCTCAATCGGCGTTAAACCCGCCACCAGATGGGCGTTAAACGAGTATCCCGGCAGCAGGGGATCATTTTGCGCTTCAGCCATACTTTTCATACTCCCGCCATTCAGAGAAGAAACCAATTGTCCATATTGCATCAGACATTGCCGTCACCGCGTCTTTTACTGGCTCTTCTCGCTAATCCAACCGGTAACCCCGCTTATTAAAAGCATTCTGTAACAAAGCGGGACCAAAGCCATGACAAAAACGCGTAACAAAAGTGTCTATAATCACGGCAGAAAAGTCCACATTGATTATTTGCACGGCGTCACACTTTGCTATGCCATAGCATTTTTATCCATAAGATTAGCGGATCCTACCTGACGCTTTTTTTCGCAACTCTCTACTGTTTCTCCATACCCGTTTTTTTGGATGGAGTGAAACGATGGCGATTGCAATTGGCCTCGATTTTGGCAGTGATTCTGTGCGAGCTTTGGCGGTGGACTGCGCCACCGGTGAAGAGATCGCTACCAGCGTAGAGTGGTATCCCCGTTGGCAGAAAGGGCAATTTTGTGATGCCCCAAATAACCAGTTCCGTCATCATCCGCGTGACTACATTGAGTCAATGGAAGCGGCGCTGAAAACCGTGCTTGCAGAGCTTAGCGCCGAGCAGCGCGCAGCTGTGGTCGGGATTGGCGTTGACACAACCGGCTCGACGCCCGCACCGATTGACGCGGACGGTAACGTCCTGGCGCTGCGCCCGGAGTTTGCCGAAAACCCGAACGCGATGTTCGTATTGTGGAAAGACCACACCGCGGTTGAAGAAGCGGAAGAGATAACCCGCTTATGTCACACGCCGGGCAACGTTGACTACTCCCGCTATATTGGCGGTATTTATTCCAGCGAATGGTTCTGGGCAAAAATCCTGCATGTGACTCGCCAGGATAGCGCCGTGGCGCAATCTGCCGCATCGTGGATTGAGCTGTGCGACTGGGTACCAGCTCTGCTTTCCGGTACCACCCGCCCGCAGGATATTCGTCGCGGACGTTGCAGCGCCGGGCATAAGTCGCTATGGCATGAAAGCTGGGGCGGCCTGCCGCCAGCCAGTTTCTTTGACGAACTGGACCCGATCCTCAATCGCCATTTGCCTTCCCCGCTGTTCACTGATACCTGGACTGCCGATATTCCGGTGGGCACGTTATGTCCGGAATGGGCACAGCGTCTCGGCCTGCCTGAAAGCGTGGTGATTTCCGGCGGCGCGTTTGACTGCCATATGGGCGCAGTTGGTGCAGGCGCACAGCCTAACGCACTGGTAAAAGTTATCGGTACTTCCACCTGCGACATTCTGATTGCCGACAAACAGAGCGTTGGCGAGCGGGCAGTGAAAGGTATTTGCGGTCAGGTTGATGGCAGCGTGGTGCCTGGATTTATCGGTCTGGAAGCAGGCCAATCGGCGTTTGGCGATATCTACGCCTGGTTCGGTCGCGTACTCGGCTGGCCGCTGGAACAGCTTGCCGCCCAGCATCCGGAACTGAAAGAGCAAATCAACGCCAGCCAGAAACAACTGCTTCCGGCGCTGACCGAAGCATGGGCTAAAAACCCGTCTCTGGATCACCTGCCGGTGGTGCTCGACTGGTTTAACGGCCGCCGCACACCGAACGCTAACCAACGCCTGAAAGGGGTGATTACCGATCTGAACCTCGCCACCGACGCACCGCTGCTGTTCGGCGGTTTAATTGCCGCCACCGCCTTTGGCGCACGCGCAATTATGGAGTGCTTCACCGATCAGGGGATCGCCGTCAATAACGTGATGGCACTGGGCGGCATCGCGCGCAAAAACCAGGTCATTATGCAGGCCTGCTGCGACGTGCTGAATCGCCCGCTGCAAATTGTTGCCTCTGACCAGTGCTGTGCGCTCGGTGCGGCGATTTTCGCTGCCGTCGCCGCGAAAGTGCACGCAGATATCCCATCAGCCCAGCAAAAAATGGCCAGTGCGGTAGAGAAAACCCTGCAACCGCGCAGCGAACAAGCACAACGCTTTGAACAGCTTTATCGCCGCTATCAGCAATGGGCGATGAGCGCCGAACAACACTATCTTCCAACTTCCGCCCCGGCACAGGCTGCCCAGGCCGTTCCGACTCTATAAGGACACGACAATGACGATTTTTGATAATTATGAAGTGTGGTTTGTAATTGGCAGCCAGCATCTGTATGGCCCGGAAACCCTGCGTCAGGTGACGCAACATGCGGAACACGTTGTTAATGCACTGAATACAGAAGCGAAGTTGCCCTGCAAACTGGTGCTGAAACCGCTGGGCACCACGCCGGATGAAATCACCGCTATTTGCCGCGACGCGAATTACGACGATCGTTGCGCTGGTCTGGTGGTGTGGCTGCACACCTTCTCCCCGGCCAAAATGTGGATCAACGGCCTGACCATGCTCAACAAACCGTTGCTGCAATTCCACACCCAGTTCAACGCGGCGCTGCCGTGGGACAGCATCGACATGGACTTTATGAACCTGAACCAGACCGCGCATGGCGGTCGCGAGTTCGGCTTCATCGGCGCGCGTATGCGTCAGCAACATGCCGTCGTTACCGGTCACTGGCAGGATAAACAAGCCCATGAGCGTATCGGCTCCTGGATGCGTCAGGCGGTCTCTAAACAGGATACCCGTCATCTGAAAGTCTGCCGTTTTGGCGATAACATGCGTGAAGTGGCGGTCACCGATGGCGATAAAGTTGCCGCACAGATCAAGTTCGGTTTCTCCGTCAATACCTGGGCGGTTGGCGATCTGGTGCAGGTAGTGAACTCCATCAGCGATGGCGATGTTAACGCGCTGGTCGATGAGTACGAAAGCTGCTACACCATGACGCCTGCGACACAAATCCACGGCGAAAAACGACAGAACGTGCTGGAAGCGGCGCGTATTGAGCTGGGGATGAAGCGTTTCCTGGAACAAGGTGGCTTCCACGCGTTCACCACCACCTTTGAAGATTTGCACGGCCTGAAACAGCTTCCTGGTCTGGCCGTACAGCGTCTGATGCAGCAGGGTTACGGCTTTGCGGGCGAAGGCGACTGGAAAACTGCCGCCCTGCTTCGCATCATGAAGGTGATGTCAACCGGTCTGCAGGGCGGCACCTCCTTTATGGAGGACTACACCTATCACTTCGAGAAAGGCAATGACCTGGTGCTCGGCTCCCATATGCTGGAAGTCTGCCCGTCGATCGCCGCAGAAGAGAAACCGATCCTCGACGTTCAGCATCTCGGTATTGGCGGTAAAGACGATCCTGCCCGCCTGATCTTCAACACTCAAACCGGTCCAGCCATTGTCGCCAGCCTGATTGATCTCGGCGATCGTTACCGTCTGCTGGTTAACTGCATCGACACGGTGAAAACACCGCACTCCCTGCCGAAACTGCCGGTGGCGAATGCGCTGTGGAAAGCGCAACCGGATCTGCCAACTGCTTCCGAAGCGTGGATCCTCGCTGGTGGCGCGCACCATACCGTTTTCAGCCATGCGCTGAACCTCAACGATATGCGCCAGTTCGCCGAGATGCACGACATTGAAATCACGGTGATTGATAACGACACCCGCCTGCCAGCGTTTAAAGACGCGCTGCGCTGGAACGAAGTGTATTACGGGTTTCGTCGCTAAGTAGCCGCATCAGGTGTGTAACGCCTGATGCGACGCTGACGCGTCTTATCAGGCCTACACGCTGTGATTTTGTAGGCCGGATAAGCAAAGCGCATCCGGCATTGTTTTCCCCCTCGCCCCTCTGGGGAGAGGGCCGGGGTGAGGGGAAACGACCTCTCAGGAGTCAACATGTTAGAAGATCTCAAACGCCAGGTATTAGAAGCCAATTTGGCGCTGCCAAAACATAACCTGGTCACGCTCACATGGGGCAACGTCAGCGCCGTTGATCGCGAGCGCGGCGTCTTGGTGATCAAACCTTCCGGCGTCGATTACAACGTCATGACCGCTGACGATATGGTCGTGGTCAGCATCGAAACCGGTGAAGTGGTTGAAGGAACGAAAAAGCCCTCCTCCGACACGCCAACTCACCGGCTGCTCTATCAGGCATTCCCGTCCATTGGCGGCATTGTGCACACACACTCGCGCCACGCCACCATCTGGGCGCAGGCGGGTCAGTCGATTCCAGCAACCGGTACCACCCACGCCGACTATTTCTACGGCACCATTCCCTGCACCCGCAAAATGACCGACGCAGAAATCAACGGTGAATATGAGTGGGAAACCGGTAACGTCATCGTAGAAACCTTCGAAAAACAGGGTATCGATGCGGCGCAAATGCCCGGCGTCCTGGTCCATTCTCACGGCCCATTTGCATGGGGCAAAAATGCCGAAGATGCAGTGCATAACGCCATCGTGCTGGAAGAGGTCGCTTATATGGGGATATTCTGCCGTCAGTTAGCGCCGCAGTTACCGGATATGCAGCAAACGCTGCTGGATAAACACTATCTGCGTAAGCATGGTGCGAAGGCATATTACGGGCAGTAATGACTGTATAAAACCACAGCCAATCAAACGAAACCAGGCTATAATCAAGCCTGGTTTTTTGATGGAATTACAGCGTGGCGCAGGCAGGTTTTATCTTAACCCGACACTGGCGGGATACCCCGCAAGGAACCGAAGTTTCCTTTTGGTTAGCGACGGACAACGGGCCGTTGCAGGTTACGCTTGCGCCGCAAGAGTCCGTGGCGTTTATTCCCGCCGATCAGGTTCCCCGCACCCAGCATATTTTGCAGGGTGAGCAAGGCTTTCGCCTGACGCCGCTGGCGTTAAAGGATTTTCATCGCCAGCCGGTGTATGGCCTTTACTGTCGCGCCCATCGCCAGTTGATGAATTACGAAAAGCGCCTGCGTGAAGGTGGCGTTACCGTCTACGAGGCCGATGTGCGCCCGCCAGAACGCTATCTGATGGAGCGGTTTATCACCTCACCGGTGTGGGTCGAGGGTGATATACGCAATGGCGCTATCGTTAATGCCCGTCTGAAACCGCATCCCGACTATCGTCCGCCGCTCAGGTGGGTTTCTATTGATATTGAAACCACCCGCCACGGTGAGCTGTACTGCATCGGCCTGGAAGGTTGCGGGCAGCGTATCGTTTATATGCTGGGGCCAGAGAATGGCGACGCCTCCGCGCTCGATTTTGAACTGGAATACGTCGCCAGTCGCCCGCAGCTACTGGAAAAACTCAACGCCTGGTTTGCGACTCACGATCCTGATGTGATCATCGGCTGGAACGTGGTGCAATTCGATCTACGAATGCTGCAAAAACATGCCGAGCGTTATCGTATTCCGCTGCGGCTGGGGCGCGATAACAGTGAGCTGGAGTGGCGCGAGCACGGCTTTAAAAACGGCGTCTTTTTTGCCCAGGCCAAAGGGCGACTGATTATCGACGGTATCGAGGCGCTGAAATCCGCGTTCTGGAATTTCTCTTCATTCTCGCTGGAAACCGTCGCTCAGGAGCTATTAGGCGAAGGAAAATCTATCGATAACCCGTGGGATCGGATGGACGAAATTGACCGCCGTTTCGCCGAAGATAAACCTGCGCTGGCAACTTATAACCTGAAAGATTGCGAGCTGGTCACCCAGATCTTCCACAAAACTGAAATCATGCCGTTTTTACTCGAACGAGCGACGGTTAACGGCCTGCCGGTAGACCGCCACGGCGGTTCGGTGGCAGCGTTTGGTCATCTCTATTTTCCCCGTATGCATCGCGCTGGTTATGTCGCGCCTAATCTCGGCGAAGTGCCGCCGCACGCCAGCCCTGGCGGCTACGTGATGGATTCGCGACCTGGGCTTTATGATTCGGTGCTGGTGCTGGACTACAAAAGCCTGTACCCGTCGATCATCCGCACCTTTCTGATTGATCCCGTCGGGCTGGTGGAAGGCATGGCGCAGCCTGATCCAGAGCACAGCACCGAAGGTTTTCTCGACGCCTGGTTCTCACGGGAGAAACATTGCCTGCCGGAGATTGTGACTAACATCTGGCACGGGCGCGATGAAGCCAAACGTCAGGGTAATAAGCCGCTTTCGCAGGCGCTGAAGATCATTATGAATGCCTTTTATGGCGTGCTTGGCACCACCGCCTGCCGCTTCTTCGATCCGCGCCTGGCGTCGTCGATCACCATGCGTGGTCATCAGATCATGCGGCAAACCAAAGCGTTGATTGAAGCGCAGGGCTACGACGTGATCTACGGCGATACCGACTCAACGTTTGTCTGGCTGAAAGGCGCACATTCGGAAGAAGAAGCGGCGAAAATCGGTCGTGCACTGGTGCAGCACGTTAACACCTGGTGGGCAGAAACGTTGCAACAGCAACGGCTGACCAGCGCATTAGAACTGGAGTATGAAACCCATTTCTGCCGTTTTCTGATGCCAACCATTCGTGGAGCCGATACGGGCAGCAAAAAGCGCTATGCCGGGCTGATTCAGGAGGGCGATAAACAGCGGATGGTGTTTAAAGGGCTGGAAACCGTGCGCACCGACTGGACGCCGCTGGCCCAGCAGTTTCAGCAGGAGCTGTACCTGCGTATCTTCCGCAACGAGCCATATCAGGAGTACGTCCGCGAAACCATCGACAAACTGATGGCGGGCGAACTGGATGCGCGGCTGGTTTACCGTAAACGCCTTCGCCGTCCGCTGAGCGAATATCAGCGTAATGTGCCGCCTCATGTACGCGCCGCTCGCCTTGCCGATGAAGAAAACCATAAGCGCGGTCGCCCCTTGCAATATCAGAACCGCGGCACCATTAAGTACGTATGGACCACCAACGGCCCGGAGCCGCTGGACTACCAACGTTCACCACTGGATTACGAACACTATCTGACCCGCCAGCTACAACCCGTGGCGGAGGGAATACTCCCTTTTATTGAGGATAATTTTGCTACACTTATGACCGGGCAACTTGGGCTATTTTGAACAAAAAAAGAGTTCGCCAGATACCATTTTGATGCGTGACGAATGCTTTGCCATCCAGTACCATAGCGCCCTTTCCATTCCTGGACCTGAATAACACCACTACCTCATAAGCACGGTAGCGGGTGGTTATTGCCTGCAATTAAAGATATAGAGCCGAACACATATGCCTTTTACACTTGGTCAACGCTGGATCAGCGATACAGAAAGCGAATTGGGACTTGGAACCGTTGTCGCGGTGGATGCGCGAACTGTCACTTTACTTTTCCCATCTACTGGTGAAAACCGTCTGTACGCACGCAGTGATTCCCCCGTGACCCGCGTGATGTTCAACCCTGGTGATACCATTACCAGCCATGACGGCTGGCAGATGCAAGTCGAAGAAGTAAAAGAAGAAAATGGCTTGCTGACCTATATCGGTACTCGCCTGGATACTGAAGAGTCCGGCGTAGCCCTGCGTGAAGTTTTCCTTGATAGCAAACTGGTGTTCAGCAAACCGCAGGACCGTCTGTTTGCCGGGCAGATTGACCGTATGGACCGCTTTGCGCTGCGTTATCGCGCGCGTAAGTATTCCAGCGAACAGTTCCGTATGCCGTACAGCGGCCTGCGCGGTCAGCGTACCAGCCTGATCCCCCATCAGCTCAACATCGCTCATGATGTTGGTCGCCGCCACGCGCCGCGCGTCCTGTTGGCTGACGAAGTGGGTTTAGGGAAAACCATTGAAGCCGGGATGATCCTGCATCAGCAACTGCTCTCTGGCGCTGCTGAACGTGTGCTGATTATCGTCCCGGAAACCTTACAGCATCAGTGGCTGGTAGAAATGCTGCGCCGTTTCAACCTGCGCTTTGCTCTGTTTGATGATGAGCGTTATGCCGAAGCTCAGCACGATGCTTACAACCCGTTCGACACCGAACAGCTGGTGATTTGCTCGCTGGATTTTGCCCGTCGTAGCAAACAGCGTCTGGAACATCTCTGTGAAGCCGAATGGGACCTGCTGGTGGTCGATGAAGCCCATCACCTGGTGTGGAGCGAAGATGCGCCGAGCCGCGAATATCAGGCCATTGAACAACTGGCAGAGCACGTGCCGGGCGTTCTGCTGCTGACCGCAACCCCGGAACAACTGGGGATGGAAAGCCACTTCGCCCGTCTGCGTCTGCTGGACCCGAACCGTTTCCACGATTTTGCGCAATTCGTTGAAGAGCAGAAAAATTATCGTCCGGTTGCGGACGCCGTTGCCATGCTGCTGGCAGGTAACAAACTGAGCAATGATGAACTGAACATGCTCGGTGAGATGATCGGCGAGCAGGATATCGAGCCGCTGTTGCAAGCAGCAAACAGCGACAGCGAAGATGCACAGAGCGCCCGTCAGGAGCTGGTTTCGATGCTGATGGATCGCCACGGCACCAGCCGCGTGCTGTTCCGTAACACGCGTAACGGTGTGAAAGGCTTCCCGAAACGCGAGCTGCACACCATTAAGCTGCCGCTGCCGACACAGTATCAGACGGCTATTAAAGTCTCCGGCATTATGGGCGCACGCAAAAGTGCGGAAGACCGCGCTCGCGATATGCTCTACCCGGAGCGTATTTATCAGGAATTTGAAGGTGATAACGCCACCTGGTGGAACTTCGATCCGCGCGTTGAGTGGCTGATGGGCTACCTGACCAGCCATCGCTCTCAGAAAGTGCTGGTGATCTGTGCCAAAGCTGCCACTGCGCTGCAACTGGAGCAGGTACTGCGCGAACGTGAAGGTATTCGCGCCGCGGTGTTCCACGAAGGCATGTCGATAATCGAACGTGACCGCGCTGCCGCCTGGTTTGCTGAAGAAGACACCGGTGCGCAGGTACTGCTGTGCTCGGAAATCGGTTCTGAAGGACGTAACTTCCAGTTCGCCAGCCACATGGTGATGTTTGACCTGCCATTCAACCCGGATCTGCTGGAGCAGCGTATTGGGCGTCTGGATCGTATCGGCCAGGCGCACGATATTCAGATCCATGTGCCTTATCTGGAGAAAACTGCTCAGTCGGTGCTGGTGCGCTGGTATCACGAAGGTCTGGATGCATTCGAGCACACCTGCCCGACCGGACGCACTATTTACGATAGCGTATACAACGATCTGATTAACTATCTGGCTTCACCGGATCAAACCGAAGGCTTTGACGATCTGATCAAAAACTGCCGTGAGCAACATGAAGCGCTGAAAGCACAGCTGGAACAGGGTCGTGACCGCCTGCTGGAAATCCATTCCAACGGTGGCGAAAAAGCCCAGGCACTGGCAGAAAGCATTGAAGAGCAGGATGACGATACCAACCTGATCGCCTTCGCCATGAATCTGTTCGATATTATCGGTATCAATCAGGACGATCGCGGCGACAACATGATCGTACTGACGCCGTCCGATCATATGCTGGTGCCGGACTTCCCTGGCTTGTCGGAAGATGGCATCACCATCACCTTTGATCGTGAAGTGGCGCTGGCGCGTGAAGATGCGCAGTTTATTACCTGGGAACATCCGCTGATCCGCAACGGTCTGGATCTGATCCTTTCTGGCGATACCGGTAGCAGCACGATTTCACTGTTGAAAAACAAAGCGTTGCCGGTAGGTACGCTGTTGGTGGAACTGATTTACGTGGTCGAAGCCCAGGCTCCGAAGCAGTTGCAGCTCAACCGCTTCCTGCCACCGACGCCGGTACGTATGCTGCTGGATAAAAACGGCAACAACCTGGCGGCGCAGGTGGAGTTTGAAACCTTTAACCGTCAGCTTAACGCGGTTAACCGTCACACCGGCAGCAAACTGGTTAACGCCGTGCAGCAGGATGTTCACGCTATCCTTCAGCTGGGTGAAGCACAGATCGAGAAATCTGCCCGTGCACTGATTGATGCCGCACGTAACGAAGCCGACGAAAAACTGTCTGCCGAGCTGTCTCGTCTGGAAGCTCTGCGTGCAGTGAACCCGAACATTCGTGACGACGAACTGACCGCCATTGAGAGCAACCGTCAGCAGGTAATGGAAAGCCTGGATCAGGCAGGCTGGCGTCTGGATGCCCTGCGTTTGATCGTTGTAACGCATCAGTAACGGAGCCGAAAATGGGGATGGAAAACTACAATCCACCGCAGGAACCCTGGTTGGTTATCCTGTATCAGGATGACCATATTATGGTGGTCAACAAGCCGAGCGGTTTGTTGTCTGTGCCGGGTCGTCTGGAAGAGCACAAAGACAGCGTGATGACGCGCATTCAGCGTGATTATCCGCAGGCAGAATCGGTGCATCGTCTGGATATGGCTACCAGCGGCGTGATTGTAGTGGCGCTGACCAAAGCCGCGGAGCGGGAGTTAAAACGCCAGTTCCGCGAGCGCGAGCCGAAAAAGCAGTATGTGGCCCGCGTCTGGGGGCATCCATCCCCTGCGGAAGGTCTGGTAGATCTGCCGCTGATTTGCGACTGGCCAAACCGCCCGAAACAGAAAGTCTGTTACGAAACAGGTAAACCTGCGCAGACGGAATATGAAGTGGTGGAGTATGCGGCGGATAACACGGCAAGAGTGGTGTTAAAACCGATTACCGGGCGTTCGCATCAGTTGCGTGTGCATATGCTGGCGCTGGGTCATCCGATTCTCGGCGATCGTTTTTATGCATCACCAGAAGCGAGAGCAATGGCACCGCGTTTGTTGCTACATGCAGAGATGTTGACGATTACCCATCCGGCATATGGCAATAGTATGACGTTTAAAGCACCAGCGGATTTTTAATAGTCACGCTGGCGAAGTTCGATAGGCCGGAGAAGGCGTTCACGCCGCATCCGGCAATTTTGCGCCGATTGCCTGATGCGACGCGGGCCGCGTCTTATCAGGCCTTGTATTATCCCTCCTGTGCAGAGAAAATCGGCCAGTTTTCTCTGCCTGCAGTCCGCATGCCGTATCGGGCCTTAGGTTTTCAACCTGTTGCG
>NZ_JBJQKY010000024.1:0-74435 GCF_046486595.1 Escherichia sp. WS3063 | reverse complement strand
AATCTACGCAACAGGTTGAAAACCTAAGGCCCGATACGGCATGCGGACTGCAGGCAGAGAAAACTGGCCGATTTTCTCTGCACAGGAGGGATAATACAAGGCCTGATAAGCGTAGCGCATCAGGCAATTGTGTCAGTGGTTACCGCGATTCATTTCCGCCAACAACCGCGCATTTATCCAACGCCATGTGTAAAAATGCCTTCGCGGCGGCTGTCTGCCAGCTATTTTTCCGCCGCAACAAAACCGCCGTTCTCTCCAGTAACGGTGGGGCAAGAGAAATCGCTTTAAGCCCGTCATGTTGTGTGGCAATCGCTGCTGGCAACAATGTGGAAAGGGAAGTGCGGCGAATCAGCTCCAGAACCGCGCTAATTGAGTTCGCCTCAATGACCACCTGTGGATGTAGCCCCGCTTTCTCGCAGTAGTGGTCAATTTGCTCTCTGGTGGCAAATTCCGCGCTGAGCAGGACCAGTTTTTCATCATGCAAGCGACTCAACGCCACCTGTTCACAGGCAGCCAGCGGATGATGTTGCGCCACGACTAACGCTAAACTTTCTGTCAGTAAAGGAATTGCCTCCAGCTCCGGCGAATGCGCAGGCGCGAAGGCAATCCCAACGTCCAGCTCGTCGCGACAAAGCAGATCTTCGATTTTCTCCTGCGACATTTCCTGTAGCTGGAGCGTGATGCCGGGGTAGCGCGCATAGAAATCCGCCATTAAAGGGCCGATAAAGTAGCTTGTAAAGGTGGGAGTGACGGCGATACGCAGCGATCCTCGCGTCAGATCGGCAACATCATGAATCGCCCGTTTACCCGCCCCCAGTTCCTGTAACGCCCGGCTGGCGTACTGTCGCCAGACTTCTCCCGCATCAGTGAGACGAATCGTTCGCCCGCTACGGTCAAACAGCGGCACGCCTAAACTCTCCTCTAACTGGCGAATCTGCTGGGAAAGCGCAGGCTGGGAGACGTGCAACGCACTGGCGGCACGGGTAAAGCTGCCATGTTCAGCCACGGCAAGAAAATAATTGATATGTCGAGAGAGCATTCGCCAACCTATAAGTAAATCCAATAGAACTCATCATAAATGAGACTTTTACCTTATGACAATCGGCGAGTAGTCTGCCTCTCATTCCAGAGACAGACAGAGGTTAACGGTGAAAGAGATTATTGATGGATTCCTTAAATTCCAGCGCGAGGCATTTCCGAAGCGGGAAGCCTTGTTTAAACAGCTGGCGACACAGCAAAGCCCGCGCACACTTTTTATCTCCTGCTCCGACAGCCGTCTGGTCCCTGAGCTGGTGACGCAACGTGAGCCTGGCGATCTGTTCGTTATTCGCAACGCGGGCAATATCGTCCCTTCCTACGGGCCGGAACCCGGTGGCGTTTCTGCTTCGGTGGAGTACGCCGTCGCTGCGCTTCGGGTATCTGACATTGTGATTTGCGGTCATTCCAACTGTGGCGCGATGACCGCCATTGCCAGCTGTCAGTGCATGGACCATATGCCTGCCGTCTCCCACTGGCTGCGTTATGCCGATTCAGCCCGCGTCGTTAATGAGGCGCGCCCGCATCCCGATTTACCGTCAAAAGCTGCGGCGATGGTACGTGAAAACGTCATTGCTCAGTTGGCTAATTTGCAAACTCATCCATCGGTGCGCCTGGCGCTCGAAGAGGGGCGGATCGCCCTGCACGGCTGGGTCTACGACATTGCAAGCGGCAGCATCGCAGCTTTTGACGGCGCAACCCGCCAGTTTGTGCCACTGGCCGCTAATCCTCGCGTTTGTGCCATACCGCTACGCCAACCGACCGCAGCGTAACCTTATTTTTAAACCATCAGGAGATCCACCATGATTCAGTCGCAAATTAACCGCAATATTCGTCTTGATCTTGCCGATGCCATTTTGCTCAGCAAAGCTAAAAAAGATCTCTCATTTGCCGAGATTGCCGACGGCACCGGTCTGGCAGAAGCCTTTGTAACCGCGGCTTTGCTGGGGCAGCAGGCGCTTCCTGCCGACGCCGCCCGCCTGGTCGGGGCGAAGCTGGATCTCGACGAAGACGCCATTCTACTGTTGCAGATGATTCCACTGCGTGGCTGCATTGATGACCGTATTCCAACCGACCCAACGATGTATCGTTTCTATGAAATGTTGCAGGTGTACGGCACAACCCTGAAAGCGTTGGTTCATGAGAAGTTTGGCGATGGCATTATCAGCGCGATTAACTTCAAACTCGACGTTAAGAAAGTGGCGGACCCGGAAGGTGGCGAACGTGCGGTCATCACCTTAGATGGTAAATATCTGCCGACCAAACCGTTCTGACAGCCATGCGTAACCATCAAAAGACGTTCACGATGCTGCTGGTTCTGGTGCTGATTGGTCTTAATATGCGACCACTGCTCACCTCCGTCGGGCCACTGCTACCGCAATTGCGCCAGGCAAGCGGAATGAGCTTTAGCGTGGCTGCCCTGTTGACCGCTCTGCCGGTGGTTACCATGGGCGGGCTGGCGCTGGCCGGAAGCTGGCTTCATCAGCATGTCAGCGAACGTCGCAGCGTCGCCATCAGTTTGTTACTGATTGCCGTCGGTGCATTGATGCGTGAGCTTTACCCCCAAAGTGCGCTGTTGCTTAGCAGCGCACTGCTTGGTGGAGTGGGGATCGGCATCATTCAGGCAGTGATGCCTTCGGTAATTAAGCGGCGGTTTCAGCACCGTACGCCACTGGTGATGGGGCTGTGGTCCGCGGCTCTGATGGGCGGCGGTGGACTTGGTGCCGCCATTACGCCCTGGTTAGTTCAACATAGCGAAACCTGGTATCAAACACTCGCCTGGTGGGCGCTGCCTGCCGTTGTTGCGCTCTTTGCCTGGTGGTGGCAAAGCGCCCGCGAGGTCGCCTCTTCTCACAAGACAACAACCACTCCGGTTCGCGTGGTATTCACTCCCCGCGCGTGGACGCTGGGTGTTTACTTCGGTCTGATTAACGGTGGTTACGCCAGCCTGATTGCCTGGTTACCCGCTTTCTATATTGAGATTGGTGCCAGCGCGCAGTACAGCGGTTCCTTGCTGGCGTTGATGACGCTTGGGCAAGCTGCAGGGGCATTGCTGATGCCTGCTATGGCTCGCCATCAGGATCGGCGCAAACTTTTGATGCTGGCGCTGGCGTTACAACTGGTGGGTTTCTGCGGCTTTATCTGGCTGCCGCTGCAATTGCCGGTCTTCTGGGCGATGGTGTGTGGTTTAGGTCTGGGCGGCGCATTTCCGCTCTGTTTGCTGCTGGCGCTCGATCACTCTGCGCAACCGGCTATTGCTGGCAAACTGGTGGCGTTTATGCAGGGGAGCGGTTTTATCATCGCCGGGCTTGCTCCCTGGTTTTCTGGTGTGCTGCGTAGTATCAGTGGCAATTACTTGATGGACTGGGCGTTTCATGTGCTGTGCGTCGTTGGGCTGATGATCATAACCCTGCGTTTTGCACCAGCACGTTTTCCGCAGCTGTGGGTCAAAGAGGCATGATGCGACGCTTGTTCCTGCGCTTTGTTCACGCCGGATGCGGCCTACGTAGATCACTGAACTTGTAGGCCTGATAAGCGAAGCGCATCAGGCAATTTTTATAATTTAAACTGACGATTCAACTTTGTAATCTCTGAAATAATATTGCTTATCCCGGTCGTTTATTTCGCGAATAACCCGGCAAGGAACGCCAGCAGCCACGACGTTTGGTGGAATGTCTTTTATGACGACACTACCCGCGCCAATAACAGAATTATCCCCGATGGTGACGCCTGGATTAATGACCACATGACTTCCGATCCAGACGTTATTGCCAATCGTTATCGGAAAAGAGTACATCTCTCCGTTTTTTCTCAATTCATGGTGTACCGGGTGTCCCGTAACGGAAAGAGTAACGTTGGGTGCAATCAATACGTTATCACCGATCGTTACCGTGTAGTCGTCGACAATGGTTAAATTGAAATTTGCATAAAAATTGCGGCCTATATGGATGTTGGAACCGTAAGAGAAATAGACGGGGGGTTCTACCCAGGCGTTTTCCCCTACCGTGGCAAACATTTCTTTAATCAGGCTTTCTCTTTTATCAACTTCTGATGGATGCGAGTGATTAAACTCATACATTAACGTTTTCCCACGAAGTCTTTTTTCAGGTAAGCCTTCGCACATATCGGTAAATAGCTTGCCTGCTTTTATTCTTTCTGTCATCGACATGTTCATTGCGATCATTCCGCCCTGATATGTTGGTCGGATAAGGCGCTCGCGCCGCATCCGACATTGATTGCTTAAGCGACTTCATTCACCTGACGACGCAGTAGAGAAAGCGGGCCGGGGCCGCTAAGCGTGAACACGGAAATAAAGGTGAAGCCCAGCGCCACCAGACCCAGCACCAGATAAGCGCCCTGGAAACCGATGCGTTCATACATATTGCCCGCCAGTACAGACATAAAAATCATCGCCAGTTGCTTAAAGAAGCAGAAACAGACCAGATAAATCGTCGCTGAAAAACGCACTTCAAACTGGCTGGTAATATATTTAAAGCAGCCCACCAGCAGGAACGGTACTTCAAACATATGCAGCGTTTTCAGAATAACCACTTCCAGCGCTGAGGTGGCGAACGATGAGCCAATAATACGTACAGACATAATAGTGCCAGCCAGCAGTAGGGCGTTTTTCCCACCGATGCGATTAATGATCAGTGGCGCAAAGAACATAATCGAGGCGTTAAGTAATTCGCCCATTGTCGTTACGTAGCCAAATACCCGCGTACCCTGTTCACCTGTGGCAAAGAACGAAGTAAAGAAATTAGCAAACTGTTGGTCAAAAACATCGTAGGTGCAGGAAACGCCAATAACATATAGTGATAAAAACCACAGTTTTGGCTGTCTGAACAGTTCCAGTGCCAGCTTAAGGCTAAATGCCGAATGGTTGGCACCTACCGCATTGGCAACCGTGGCAGAAGAGGGCGCATCCGTTTTGGCGAAAAAGAGTAAAACGGCGAGGATGAGTGCACAGCCAGAACCCAGCCAGAAAACAAACTGATTATTGATGGTGAACATGATACCGACAATCGAGGCACACAGCGCCCAGCCAACACAGCCAAACATCCGCGCGCGACCAAATTCGAAATTACTGCGACGGCTGACTTTCTCGATAAATGCCTCTACTGCTGGCGCACCGGCGTTAAAACAAAAGCCAAGATAAATACCACCAACAATCGATCCTACTAAAATGTTGTATTGTAACAGTGGCCCGAAGATAAAAATAAAGAACGGCGCAAACATCACTAACATGCCGGTAATAATCCACAGCAGGTATTTGCGCAGCCCGAGTTTGTCAGAAAGCAGACCAAACAGCGGTTGGAATAATAGCGAGAACAGAGAAATAGCGGCAAAAATAATACCCGTATCACTTTTGCTGATATGGTTGATGTCATGTAGCCAAATCGGGAAAAACGGGAAGTAGGCCCCCATGATAAAAAAGTAAAAGAAAAAGAATAAACCGAACATCCAAAAGTTTGTGTTTTTTAAATAGTACATAATGGATTTCCTTACGCGAAATACGGGCAGACATAGCCTGCCCGGTTATTATTATTTTTGACACCAGACTAACTGGTAATGGTAGCGACCGGCGCTCAGCTGGAATTCCGCCGATACTGACGGGCTCCAGGAGTCGTCGCCACCAATCCCCATATGGAAACCGTCGATATTCAGCCATGTGCCTTCTTCCGCGTGCAGCAGATGGCGATGGCTGGTTTCCATCAGTTGTTGTTGGCTGTAGCGGCTGATGTTGAACTGGAAGTCGCCGCGCCACTGGTGTGGGCCATAATTCAATTCGCGCGTCTCGCAGCGCAGACCGTTTTCGCTCGGGAAGACGTACGGGGTATACATGTCTGACAATGGCAGATCCCAGCGGTCAAAACAGGCTGCAGTAAGGCGGTCGGGATAGTTTTCTTGCGGCCCTAATCCGAGCCAGTTTACCCGCTCTGCGACCTGCGCCAGCTGGCAGGTCAGGCCAATCCGTGCCGGATGCGGTGTATCGCTCGCTACTTCAACATCAACGGTAATCGCCATTTGACCACTACCATCAATCCGGTAGGTTTTCCGGCTGATAAATAAGGTTTTCCCCTGATGCTGCCACGCGTGAGCGGTCGTAATCAGCACCGCGTCGGCAAGTGTATCTGCCGTGCACTGCAACAACGCTGCTTTGGCCTGGTAATGGCCCGCCGTCTTCCAGCGTTCGACCCAGGCGTTAGGGTCAATGCGGGTCGCTTCACTTACGCCAATGTCGTTATCCAGCGGTGCACGGGTGAACTGATCGCGCAGCGGCGTCAGCAGTTGTTTTTCATCGCCAATCCACATCTGTGAAAGAAAGCCTGACTGGCGGTTAAATTGCCAACGTTTATTACCCAGCTCGATGCAAAAATCCGTTTCGCTGGTGGTCAGTTGCGGGATGGCGTGGGGCGCGGAGGGGAGTGTCACGCTGAGGTTTTCCGCCAGACGCCACTGCTGCCAGGCGCTAATGTGTCTGGCTTCTGACCATGCGGTCGCGTTCGGTTGCACTACGTGTACCGTAAGCCAGAGTTGTCCGGTGCTTTCCGGCTGCGGTAGTTCAGGCAGTTCAATCACCTGTTTATCTTGTGGAGCGACATCCAGAGGCACTTCACCGCTTGCCAGCGGCTTGCCATCGAGCGCCACCGACCAGTGCAGGAGTTCGTTATCGCTATGACGGAACAGGTATTCGCTGGTCACTTCGATGGTTCGCCCGGATAAACGGAACTGGAAAAACTGCTGCTGGTGTTTTGCTTCCGTCAGCGCCGGATGCGGCGTGCGGTCGGCAAATACCAGACCGTTCATGCAGAACTGGCGATCGTTCGGCGTATCGCCAAAATCACCGCCGTAAGCCGACCACGGGTTGCCGTTTTCATCATATTTAATCAGCGACTGATCCACCCAGTCCCAGACGAAGCCGCCCTGTAAACGGGGGTACTGACGAAACGCCTGCCAGTATTTAGCGAAGCCGCCAAGACTGTTACCCATCGCGTGGGCATATTCGCAAAGGATCAGCGGGCGCATTTCTCCAGGCAGCGAAAGCCATTTTTTGATGGACCATTTTGGCACAGCCGGGAAGGGCTGGTCTTCATCCACGCGCGCGTACATCGGGCAAATAATATCGGTGGCCGTGGTGTCGGCTCCGCCGCCTTCATACTGTACCGGGCGGGAAGGATCGACAGATTTGATCCAGCGATACAGCGCGTCGTGATTAGCGCCGTGGCCTGATTCATTCCCCAGCGACCAGATGATTACACTCGGGTGATTACGATCGCGCTGCACCATTCGCGTTACGCGTTCGCTCATCGCCGGTAGCCAGCGCGGATCATCGGTCAGACGATTCATTGGCACCATGCCGTGGGTTTCAATGTTGGCTTCATCCACCACATACAGGCCGTAGCGGTCGCATAGCGTGTACCACAGCGGATGGTTCGGATAATGCGAACAGCGCACGGCGTTAAAGTTGTTCTGCTTCATCAGCAGGATATCCTGCACCATCGTCTGCTCATCCATGACCTGACCATGCAGAGGATGATGCTCGTGACGGTTAACGCCGCGAATCAGCAACGGCTTGCCGTTCAGCAGCAGCAGACCATTTTCAATCCGCACCTCGCGGAAACCGACATCGCAGGCTTCTGCTTCAATCAGCGTGCCGTCGGTGGTGTGCAGTTCAACCACCGCACGATAGAGATTCGGGATTTCGGCGCTCCACAGTTTCGGGTTTTCGACGTTCAGACGTAGTGTGACGCGATCGGCATAACCACCACGCTCATCGATAATTTCACCGCCGAAAGGCGCGGTGCCGCTGGCGACCTGCGTTTCACCCTGCCACAAAGAAACCGTCACCCGCAGCTCATCGCGCAACTCGCCATACATCTGAACTTCTGCCTCCAGTACCGCGCGGCTGAAATCATCATTAAAGTGAGTGGCAACATGGAAATCGCTGATTTGTGTGGTCGGTTTATGCAGCAACGAGACGTCACGGAAAATGCCGCTCATCCGCCACATATCCTGATCTTCCAGATAGCTACCGTCACTCCAGCGCAGCACCATCACCGCGAGGCGGTTTTCTCCGGCGCGTAAAAATGCGCTCAGGTCAAATTCAGACGGCAAACGGCTGTCCTGTCCGTAACCGACCCAGCGCCCGTTGCACCACAAATGAAACGCCGAATTAACGCCATCAAAAATAATTCGCGTCTGGCCTTCCTGTAGCCAGCATTCATCAATATTAAATGTGAGCGAGTAACAACCCGTCGGATTCTCCGCGGGAACAAACGGCGGATTGACCGTAATGGGATAGGTCACGTTGGTGTAGATAGGCGCATCGTAACCGTGCATCTGCCAGTTTGAGGGGACGACGACAGTATCGGCCTCAGGAAGATCGCACTCCAGCCAGCTTTCCGGCACCGCTTCTGGTGCCGGAAACCAGGCAAAGCGCCATTCGCCATTCAGGCTGCGCAACTGTTGGGAAGGGCGATCGGTGCGGGCCTCTTCGCTATTACGCCAGCTGGCGAAAGGGGGATGTGCCGCAAGGCGATTAAGTTGGGTAACGCCAGGGTTTTCCCAGTCACGACGTTGTAATACGACGGCCAGTGAATCCGTAATCATAGTCATAGCTGTATCCTGTGTGAAATTGTTATCCGCTCACAATTCCACACAACATACGAGCCGGACGCATAAAGTGTAAAGCCTGGGGTGCCTAATGAGTGAGCTGACTCACATTAATTGCGTTGCGCTCACTGCCCGCTTTCCAGTCGGGAAATTTGTCGCGCCAGCTGCATTAAAGAATCTGCCAACGCCTGGGGAGAAGCGGTTTGCGTATTGGGCGGAAGGGTGGTTTTTCTTTTCACCAGTGAGACGGGCAACAGCTGATTGCTCTTCACCGCCTGGCCCTGAGAGAGTTGCAGCAAGCGGTCCACGCTGGTTTGCCCCAGCAGGCGAAAATCCTGTTTGATGGTGGTTAACGGCGGGATATAACACGAGCTGTCTTCGGTATCGTCGTATCCCACTACCGAGATATCCGCACCAACGCGCAGCCCGGACTCGGTAATGGCGCGCATTGCGCCCAGCGCCATCTGATCGTTGGCAACCAGCATCGCAGTGGGGACGATGCCCTCATTCAGCATTTGCATGGTTTGTTGAAAACCGGACATGGCACTCCAGTCGCCTTCCCGTTCCGCTATCGGCTGAATTTGATTGCGTGTGAGATATTTATGCCAGCCCGCCAGACGCAGACGCGCCGAGACAGAACTTAATGGACCTGCTAACAGCGCGATTTGCTGGTGACCCAATGCGACCAGATGCTCCACGCCCAGTCGCGTACCGTCTTCATGGGAGAAAATAATACTGTTGATGGGTGTCTGGTCAGAGACATCAAGAAATAACGCCGGAACATTAGCGCAGGCAGCTTCCACAGCAATGGCATCCTGGTCATCCAGCGGATAGTTAATGATCAGCCCACTGACGCGTTGCGCGAGAAGATTGTGCACCGCCGCTTTACAGGCTTCGACGCCGCTTCGTTCTACCATCGACACCACCACGCTGGCACCCAGTTGATCGGCGCGAGATTTAATCGCCGCGACAATTTGCGACGGCGCGTGCAGGGCCAGACTGGAGGTGGCAACGCCAATCAGCAACGACTGTTTGCCTGCCAGTTGTTGTGCCACGCGGTTGGGAATGTAATTCAGCTCCGCCATCGCCGCTTCCACTTTTTCCCGCGTTTTCGCAGAAACGTGGCTGGCCTGGTTCACCACGCGGGAAACGGTCTGATAAGAGACACCGGCATACTCTGCGACATCGTATAGCGTTACTGGTTTCACATTCACCACCCTGAATTGACTCTCTTCCGGGCGCTATCATGCCATACCACGAAAGGTTTTGCGCCATTCGATGGTGTCAGCGTAAATGCACGCCGCTTCGCCTTCCCGCTACCAGAATAGCCTGCGATTCAACCCCTTCTTCGATCTGTTTTGCCACCCGTTGCAGCGCCGGAAGATGCTTTTCCGCTGCCTGTTCGATGGTCATTGCGCTCGCCATATACACCAGATTCAGACAGCCAATCACCCGTTGTTCACTGCGCAGCGGTACGGCGATAGAGGCGATCTTCTCCTCCTGATCCCAGCCGCGGTAGTTCTGTCCGTACCCCTCTTTGCGCGCGCGCGCCAGAATGGCTTCCAGCTTTAACGGTTCTCGTGCCAGTTGATAGTCATCACCGGGGCGGGAGGCTAACATCTCGATTAATTCCTTGCGTTCTTGTTCCGGGCAAAAGGCCAGCCAGGTCAGGCCCGAGGCGGTTTTCAGAAGCGGTAACCGTCGCCCGACCATTGCCCGGTGAAAGGATAATCGGCTGAAACGATGGGTGGTTTCGCGTACCACCATTGCATCAACATCCAGCGTGGACACATCTGTCGGCCATACCACTTCGCGCAACAGATCGCCCAGCAGTGGGGCAGCCAGTGCAGAAATCCACTGTTCGTCACGAAATCCTTCGCTTAATTGCCGCACTTTGATGGTCAAACGGAAACTATCATCGGAGGGACTACGCCGGACATATCCCTCTTCCTGCAGCGTCTCCAGCAGTCGCCGCACAGTGGTGCGATGCAGGCCGCTGAGTTCCGCCAGCAGCCCGACGCTGGCACCGCCGTCAAGTTTATTTAACATATTTAATAACATTAGACCGCGGGTTAAGCCGCGCACGGTTTTGTATTCCGTCTGCTCATTGTTCTGCATATTAATTGACATTTATATAGTTAAAACAACGTTGTGCACCTGGTGCACATTCGGGCATGTTTTGATTGTAGCCGAAAACACCCTTCCTATACTGAGCGCACAATAAAAAATCATTTACATGTTTTTAACAAAACAAGTTGCGCTGTACTGTGCGCGCAACGGCATTTTGTCCGAGTCGTGAGGTACTGAAATGGCAATACAACACCCTGACATCCAGCCTGCTGTTAACCATAGCGTTCAGGTGGCGATCGCTGGTGCCGGTCCGGTCGGGCTGATGATGGCGAACTATCTCGGCCAGATGGGCATTGACGTGCTGGTGGTGGAGAAACTCGATAAGTTGATCGACTACCCGCGTGCGATTGGTATTGATGACGAGGCGCTGCGCACCATGCAGTCGGTTGGCCTGGTCGATAATGTTCTGCCGCACACTACGCCGTGGCACGCGATGCGTTTTCTCACCCCAAAAGGTCGCTGTTTTGCTGATATTCAGCCAATGACCGATGAATTTGGCTGGCCGCGCCGTAACGCCTTTATTCAGCCTCAGGTCGATGCGGTGATGCTGGAAGGATTGTCGCGTTTTCCGAATGTGCGCTGCCTGTTTTCCCGCGAGCTGGAGGCCTTCAGCCAGCAAGATGACGAAGTGACCTTGCACCTAAAAACGGAAGAAGGGCAGCGGGAAACGGTCAAAGCCCAGTGGCTGGTGGCCTGTGATGGTGGGGCAAGTTTTGTCCGTCGCACCCTGAATGTGCCGTTTGAAGGTAAAACTGCGCCAAATCAGTGGATTGTGGTAGATATCGCCAACGATCCGTTAAGTACGCCGCATATCTATTTGTGTTGTGATCCGGTGCGCCCGTATGTTTCTGCCGCGCTGCCTCATGCGGTACGTCGCTTTGAATTTATGGTGATGCCGGGAGAAACCGAAGAACAGCTGCGTGAGCCGCAAAATATGCGCAAGCTGTTAAGCAAAGTGCTGCCTAATCCGGACAATGTTGAATTGATTCGCCAGCGTGTCTACACCCACAACGCGCGACTGGCGCAACGTTTTCGTATTGATCGCGTACTGCTGGCGGGCGATGCCGCACACATCATGCCGGTGTGGCAGGGGCAGGGCTATAACAGTGGTATGCGCGACGCCTTTAACCTCGCATGGAAACTGGCGTTGGTTATCCAGGGGAAAGCCCGCGATGCGCTGCTCGATACCTATCAACAAGAACGTCGCGATCACGCCAAAGCGATGATTGACCTGTCCGTGACGGCGGGCAACGTGCTGGCTCCGCCGAAACGCTGGCAGGGTACATTACGTGACGGCGTTTCCTGGCTGTTGAATTATCTGCCGCCAGTAAAACGCTACTTCCTTGAAATGCGCTTCAAGCCGATGCCGCAATATTACGGCGGTGCGCTGGTGCGTGAGGGCGAAGCGAAGCACTCTCCGGTCGGCAAGATGTTTATTCAGCCGAAAGTCACGCTGGAAAACGGCGACGTGACGCTGCTCGATAACGCGATCGGCGCGAACTTCGCGGTAATTGGCTGGGGATGCAATCCACTGTGGGGGATGAGCGACGAGCAAATCCAGCAGTGGCGCGCGTTGGGCACACGCTTCATTCAGGTGGTGCCGGAAGTGCAAATTCATACCGCACAGGATAACCACGACGGCGTACTACGCGTGGGGGATACGCAAGGTCGCCTGCGTAGCTGGTTCGCGCAACACAATGCTTCGCTGGTGGTGATGCGCCCGGATCGCTTTGTTGCCGCCACCGCCATTCCGCAAACCCTGGGCAAGACCCTGAATAAACTGGCGTCGGTGATGACGCTGACCCGCCCTGATGCCGACGTTTCTGTCGAAAAGGTAGCCTGATATGCACGCTTATCTTCACTGTCTTTCCCACTCGCCGCTGGTGGGATATGTCGACCCGGCGCAAGAGGTACTCGATGAGGTCAATGGTGTGATTGCCAGCGCCCGCGAGCGTATTGCGGCTTTCTCCCCTGAACTGGTGGTGCTGTTTGCGCCAGATCACTACAACGGCTTTTTCTATGACGTGATGCCACCGTTCTGTTTAGGCGTTGGAGCGACGGCAATTGGTGATTTCGGCAGTGCGGCAGGTGAGCTGCCCGTGCCTGTGGAGCTGGCGGAGGCCTGTGCGCATGCCGTCATGAAGAGCGGGATCGATCTTGCCGTTTCTTACTGTATGCAGGTGGACCACGGGTTCGCCCAGCCGCTGGAGTTCCTGCTCGGCGGGCTGGATAAGGTGCCAGTACTGCCGGTGTTCATCAACGGTGTCGCCACGCCGCTGCCCGGTTTCCAGCGTACCCGCATGTTGGGGGAAGCCATTGGACGTTTCACCAGCACTCTCAATAAACGCGTGCTGTTCCTTGGGTCCGGTGGGCTTTCCCATCAGCCGCCGGTGCCAGAACTGGCGAAAGCCGATGCCCATATGCGCGACCGTCTATTGGGGAGCGGGAAAGATTTACCCGCCAGTGAGCGCGAATTGCGTCAGCAACGGGTGATTAGCGCCGCTGAGAAGTTTGTTGAGGATCAGAGAACGCTGCATCCGCTCAACCCGATTTGGGATAACCAGTTCATGACTTTGCTGGAGCAGGGACGCATACAGGAACTGGATGCCGTCAGTAACGAAGAGCTTTCCGCCATTGCCGGAAAGTCGACACATGAAATCAAAACCTGGGTCGCCGCTTTTGCCGCTATTTCTGCGTTTGGCAACTGGCGTAGCGAAGGGCGTTATTACCGCCCAATCCCGGAGTGGATTGCCGGATTTGGCTCGTTAAGCGCCAGAACAGAGAACTGAATATGCAGGAGAAGATGATGAGTTATCAGCCACAAACCGAAGCCGCCACCAGCCGTTTTCTGAATGTAGAAGAAGCGGGTAAAACGCTGCGCATCCATTTTAATGACTGCGGACAAGGCGACGAAACTGTTGTCCTGCTGCATGGTTCCGGCCCGGGTGCTACTGGCTGGGCGAACTTCAGCCGCAATATCGATCCGCTGGTAGAGGCGGGCTATCGGGTGATCCTGCTGGATTGTCCGGGTTGGGGTAAGAGCGATTCGATCGTTAATAGTGGTTCGCGATCGGATCTTAATGCGCAAATCCTGAAAAGCGTGGTGGATCAACTGGATATCGCCAAAATCCACCTGCTGGGCAACTCGATGGGCGGCCACAGTTCTGTGGCGTTCACCCTTAACTGGCCGGAGCGCGTCGGCAAACTGGTGCTGATGGGCGGCGGTACGGGCGGCATGAGTTTGTTTACGCCGATGCCAACCGAAGGTATTAAGCGACTGAATCAGCTTTATCGTCAGCCGACTATCGAAAACCTGAAGCTGATGATGGATATCTTCGTTTTTGATACCAGCGATTTGACCGACGCCCTGTTTGAAGCGCGCCTGAATAATATGCTGTCGCGCCGCGATCACCTGGAAAACTTCGTTAAGAGCCTGGAAGCCAATCCGAAACAGTTCCCGGATTTTGGCCCACGTCTGGCGGAAATCAAAGCGCAAACCCTGATTGTCTGGGGGCGCAACGACCGCTTTGTGCCGATGGATGCGGGTCTGCGTCTGCTGTCCGGCATTGCCGGTTCTGAACTGCATATCTTCCGCGACTGTGGTCACTGGGCGCAGTGGGAACATGCCGACGCTTTCAATCAACTGGTGCTGAATTTCCTCGCACGCCCTTAAGGAACGGTCATGACGAAGCATACTCTTGAGCAACTGGCGGCGGATTTACGCCGCGCCGCAGAGCAGGGCGAAGCGATTGCGCCGCTGCGCGATCTGATTGGTATCGATAACGCTGAAGCGGCCTACGCCATTCAGCACATCAATGTGCAACATGACGTCGCGCAGGGGCGTCGCGTGGTGGGGCGTAAAGTGGGGCTGACGCATCCGAAAGTGCAGCAACAACTGGGCGTTGATCAACCGGATTTCGGGACATTATTTGCCGACATGTGTTATGGCGATAATGAAACCATTCGTTTTTCCCGTGTTCTGCAACCCCGCATTGAAGCGGAGATCGCACTGGTGTTGAACCGCGATCTACCCGCAACCGATATCACCTTCGACGAATTGTATAACGCCATTGAATGGGTACTTCCGGCGCTGGAGGTGGTGGGGAGCCGCATTCGCGACTGGTCGATTCAGTTTGTCGATACCGTGGCAGATAACGCTTCCTGCGGGGTGTATGTCATCGGCGGTCCGGCGCAACGCCCGGCGGGGTTAGACCTGAAAAACTGCGCCATGAAGATGACGCGTAATAACGAAGAGGTTTCCAGCGGGCGCGGCAGCGAATGCCTGGGACATCCGCTTAATGCCGCCGTCTGGCTGGCACGCAAAATGGCCAGTCTGGGTGAACCGCTGCGCGCCGGAGATATCATTCTTACCGGGGCATTAGGTCCGATGGTGGCGGTGAATGCGGACGATCGTTTTGAAGCCCATATCGAAGGCATAGGTTCAGTTGCTGCGACATTTTCAAGCGCAGCCCCAAAAGGAAGTCTGTCATGAGTAAGCGTAAAGTCGCCATTATCGGTTCAGGCAACATTGGCACCGATCTGATGATTAAAATTTTGCGTCACGGTCAGCATCTGGAGATGGCGGTGATGGTCGGCATTGATCCTCAGTCCGACGGTCTGGCGCGTGCCAGACGTATGGGCGTCGCTACCACCCATGAAGGGGTGATTGGGCTGATGAACATGCCTGAATTTGCTGATATCGATATAGTGTTTGATGCGACCAGCGCGGGCGCGCATGTGAAAAACGATGCCGCTTTGCGCGAAGCGAAACCGGATATTCGCTTAATTGACCTGACGCCTGCTGCCATCGGCCCTTACTGCGTGCCGGTGGTTAACCTCGAGGAGAACGTCGATCAACTGAACGTCAACATGGTCACCTGCGGCGGCCAGGCCACCATTCCAATGGTGGCGGCAGTTTCACGCGTGGCGCGTGTTCATTACGCCGAAATTATCGCTTCTATTGCCAGTAAATCTGCCGGACCTGGCACGCGTGCCAATATCGATGAATTTACGGAAACCACTTCGCGCGCCATTGAAGTGGTGGGCGGTGCGGCAAAAGGGAAGGCGATTATTGTGCTTAACCCAGCAGAGCCACCGTTGATGATGCGTGACACGGTGTATGTATTGAGCGACGAAGCTTCACAAGATGATATCGAAGCCTCAATCAATGAAATGGCTGAGGCGGTACAGGCTTACGTACCGGGTTATCGCCTGAAACAGCGCGTGCAGTTTGAAGTCATCCCGCAGGATAAACCGGTTAATTTGCCGGGCGTGGGGCAGTTCTCCGGGCTGAAAACGGCGGTCTGGCTGGAAGTCGAAGGCGCAGCGCATTATCTGCCTGCCTATGCGGGCAACCTCGACATTATGACTTCCAGTGCGCTGGCGACAGCGGAAAAAATGGCTCAGTCACTGGCGCGCAAGGCAGGAGAAGCGGCATGAACGATAAAAAACTTTATATCTCGGACGTCACGTTGCGTGATGGTATGCACGCCATTCGTCATCAGTATTCATTGGAAAACGTTCGCCAGGTTGCCAAAGCACTGGACGATGCCCGCGTGGATTCGATTGAAGTGGCCCACGGCGACGGTTTGCAGGGTTCCAGCTTTAACTATGGTTTCGGCGCACATAGCGACCTTGAATGGATTGAAGCGGCGGCGGATGTGGTGAAGCACGCCAAAATCGCGACGTTGTTGCTGCCAGGAATCGGCACTATTCACGATTTGAAAAATGCCTGGCAGGCTGGCGCGCGGGTGGTTCGTGTGGCAACGCACTGTACCGAAGCTGATGTTTCCGCCCAGCATATTCAGTATGCCCGCGAGCTCGGAATGGACACCGTTGGTTTTCTGATGATGAGCCATATGACCACGCCGGAGAATCTCGCAAAGCAGGCAAAGCTGATGGAAGGCTACGGTGCGACCTGTATTTATGTGGTGGATTCTGGCGGAGCGATGAACATGAGCGATATCCGTGACCGTTTCCGCGCCCTGAAAGCGGTGCTGAAACCGGAAACGCAAACTGGCATGCATGCTCACCATAACCTGAGTCTTGGTGTGGCGAACTCTATCGCGGCGGTGGAAGAGGGCTGTGACCGCATCGATGCCAGTCTCGCGGGAATGGGGGCGGGCGCAGGTAACGCGCCGCTGGAAGTGTTTATTGCTGCCGCGGATAAACTGGGTTGGCAGCATGGGACCGATCTCTATGCGTTAATGGATGCCGCTGACGACCTGGTGCGTCCGTTGCAGGATCGACCGGTACGAGTCGATCGCGAAACGCTGGCGCTGGGATACGCTGGTGTTTACTCCAGCTTCCTGCGTCACTGTGAAACGGCGGCGGCGCGTTATGGCTTAAGCGCGGTGGATATTCTCGTTGAGCTGGGCAAACGCCGGATGGTTGGCGGCCAGGAGGATATGATCGTCGACGTGGCGCTGGATCTGCGCAACAACAAATAATGATGACTGCCGAGAACGTGCATTTTGTATGCCCATCCCAGCACGACTGCCGGATGCGGCGTAAACGCCTTATCCGGCCTACATTTCGCCCGTAGGCAGTCATTAAATGGTTCTGATTACGCGGCTGGCAATGTATCAGCCGCGACTCACCTGTACTCGCAACGAGGTTCATCTTATGTCGACTCGTACCCCTTCATCATCTTCATCCCGCCTGATGCTGACCATCGGGCTTTGTTTTTTGGTCGCTCTGATGGAAGGGCTGGATCTTCAGGCGGCTGGCATTGCGGCGGGTGGCATCGCCCAGGCTTTTGCACTCGATAAAATGCAAATGGGCTGGATATTCAGCGCCGGAATACTCGGTTTGCTACCCGGCGCGTTGGTTGGCGGAATGCTGGCGGACCGTTATGGTCGCAAGCGCATTTTGATTGGCTCAGTTGCGCTGTTTGGTTTGTTCTCACTGGCAACGGCGATTGCCTGGGATTTCCCCTCACTGGTCTTTGCGCGGCTGATGACCGGTGTCGGGCTGGGGGCGGCGTTGCCGAATCTGATCGCCCTGACGTCTGAAGCCGCGGGTCCACGTTTTCGTGGGACGGCAGTGAGCCTGATGTATTGCGGTGTTCCCATTGGCGCGGCGCTGGCGGCGACACTGGGTTTCGCGGGGGCAAACTTAGCATGGCAAACGGTGTTTTGGGTAGGTGGTGTGGTGCCGTTGATTCTGGTGCCGCTATTAATGCGCTGGCTGCCGGAGTCGGCGGTGTTCGCTGGCGAAAAACAGGCTGCGCCACCACTGCGTGCGTTATTTGCGCCAGAAACGGCCACCGCGACGCTGCTGCTGTGGTTGTGTTATTTCTTCACTCTGCTGGTGGTCTACATGTTGATCAACTGGCTACCGCTGCTTTTGGTGGAGCAAGGATTCCAGCCATCGCAGGCGGCAGGGGTGATGTTTGCACTGCAAATGGGGGCGGCAAGCGGGACGTTAATGTTGGGCGCATTGATGGATAAGCTGCGTCCAGTAACCATGTCGCTACTGATTTATAGCGACATGTTAGCTTCGCTGCTGGCGCTGGGAACGGTGTCGTCATTTAACGGTATGTTGCTGGCGGGATTCGTCGCGGGGTTGTTTGCGACAGGTGGGCAAAGCGTTTTGTATGCATTGGCACCGTTGTTTTACAGCTCGCAGATCCGCGCAACAGGTGTGGGAACAGCCGTGGCGGTAGGGCGTCTGGGGGCTATGAGCGGTCCGTTACTGGCCGGGAAAATGCTGGCATTAGGCACTGGCACGGTTGGCGTAATGGCCGCTTCTGCGCCGGGTATTCTTGTTGCCGGCCTGGCAGTGTTTATTTTGATGAGCCGGAGATCACGAATGCAGCCGTGTGCAGATGCCTGACGCGCCTTATTAAGCAGGGGCGAAAGGGACTTCCCCCCAATACACCTACGGCGTTTACAGGTATACTCGCTAAAAATTATTCAGCGGGTTTGGAAACAAAGATGGCAAAACTTACCTTACAAGAGCAGTTGCTCAAAGCAGGATTAGTCACCAGCAAAAAAGCGGCGAAGGTCGAGAGAACGGCGAAAAAATCGCGTGTTCAGGCGCGTGAAGCTCGGGCGGCGGTAGAAGAAAATAAAAAGGCACAGCTTGAGCGTGATAAACAGCTTAGCGAGCAACAAAAACAAGCGGCGTTGGCGAAAGAATATAAAGCCCAGGTGAAGCAGCTCATTGAAATGAACCGAATTACCATTGCCAATGGCGATATTGGTTTTAACTTCACTGACGGCAATCTGATTAAGAAGATTTTTGTCGATAAGCTCACGCAAACGCAGTTGATTAATGGTCGTCTGGCTATTGCCCGCTTGTTGGTCGATAACAATAGTGAGGGTGAATACGCCATTATTCCCGCCAGCGTTGCCGATAAAATTGCTCAGCGTGATGCCAGCAGTATTGTGTTGCACAGCGCGCTCAGCGCCGAAGAGCAGGATGAAGACGATCCGTATGCTGACTTCAAAGTGCCTGATGATTTGATGTGGTAAACATTGATAAATCATGTGCAGATGCCTGATGCGACGCTTTGCGAGTCTTATCATGCCTACGGTTTCCAGGCGAAATGTAGGCGGATAAGGCGTTCACGCCGCATCCGGCAGTCGTGCACTATTATCAACGCATATTCAGTTTATTGGCGTGGTACGCAATATGCTCGCCAATAAAACTGGAGACAAAATAATAGCTGTGGTCGTAACCCTCGTGATAACGGATTAACGTCTTGATATTCATCTCCTGGCAGATCTTTTCAAGATTTGGAGTCCGCAGCTGTTCTGCGTAAAAATCATCACTCAACCCCTGATCAACCATGATTTCCGCAACGCGTTGACCTTGTGAAATAAGGCTCACCGGATCGTAATCCAACCAGGCCTCTTTATTTTCACCAAGATATGCGGCAAAGGCTTGCTGTCCCCACGGTACTTGCGATGGGGAGACAATGGGCGAAAATGCCGAGACGCTGACATATTCATCTGGATTACGTAACGCCAGCACCAGCGCGCCCAGCCCGCCCATAGAATGACCTGAGATAGACTTTCTGGTCGTTGCCGGAAAATGTTGCATCACTAAATCCGGCAGCTCGTTGTGGATATAATCATACATTTTGTAATGTTCATTCCACGGCGCTTGCGTTGCGTTCAGGTAAAACCCGGCACCTTGCCCGAGATCGTAACGGTCGGCATCTGCGACATGACTGCCTCGCGGACTGGTGTCTGGCGCAACAACAATAATGTTGTGCTCCGCCGCGTAACGTTGCATCCCCGATTTAGTAATGAAATTCTGCTCGTTGCAGGTCAGGCCCGAAAGCCAGTACAGCACCGGTAATTTTTCATTCCCGGCTTTTGGTGGGAGATAGACGCCGACATTCATTTCACATTTCAGTGATTGGGAATAATGCCGATACACATTTTGCCAGCCGCCAAAGCTAGCATGTTTTTCAATGAGTTCCATCAGTCATTATCTCACGGTTAATCCCCCGGGCGGCTGCCCGGGGAGAGTATTAAGAACCCCGTCTGAACTGGACGGGTAAACCTGCGGGAAATCAGTAACGAATTACGGTTCGAATGGATTTGCCTTCATGCATCAGGTCAAAGGCGTCATTAATTTCATCCAGGCTCATGGTATGCGTGACAAACGGTTCCAGATCGATATCGCCTTTCATCGCATCTTCAACCATACCCGGTAACTGGGAACGACCTTTCACGCCGCCAAACGCGGAACCTTTCCATACGCGACCGGTGACCAACTGGAATGGACGGGTGGAGATTTCCTGACCAGAACCAGCTACCCCGATGATCACCGACTGACCCCAGCCGCGGTGCGCACTTTCCAGCGCCGCACGCATCACGTTGACGTTACCGATGCATTCAAAGGTATGGTCGATACCCCATTTGTTGATATCCAGCAGGACATCTTTAATCGGTTTGTCGTAGTCATTCGGGTTAATGCAGTCGGTAGCACCGAAGCGACGCGCCAGATCGAATTTCTTCGGGTTCGTATCGATAGCGATAATCCGTCCCGCTTTCGCCTGACGCGCGCCCTGAACCACTGCCAGACCAATCGCGCCAAGACCAAATACGGCAACAGAATCACCTGGCTGGACTTTAGCCGTGTTGTGTACCGCGCCAATACCGGTGGTCACGCCACAGCCCAGCAGGCAGACGTGTTCGTGGTTTGCCTCTGGATTAATTTTGGCCAGAGACACTTCCGCGACCACGGTGTATTCACTGAATGTAGAGCATCCCATGTAGTGATAAAGCGGCTGCCCGTTGTAAGAAAAACGGGTGGTGCCGTCTGGCATCAGGCCTTTACCCTGGGTTTCGCGAACCGCAACACAGAGGTTGGTTTTGCCGGAACGACAGAACTCACACTCGCCGCACTCTGCGGTGTAAAGCGGGATCACATGGTCGCCAGGTTTGACGCTGGTTACGCCTTCACCGACTTCAACCACAACGCCGGCCCCTTCGTGACCGAGAACTACCGGGAATACACCTTCCGGGTCATCGCCGGAGAGGGTAAATGCGTCGGTATGGCAAACGCCGGTATGGGTGACTTTAATCAGCACTTCACCTTTTTTCGGTGGTGCAACGTCAATTTCAACGATTTCCAGCGGTTTACCGGGAGCAAATGCAACGGCAGCACGTGATTTCATCTCTCGCTCTTCCTCAATATGGTAATAGATTCAGCTATTTAAGATAGGCACGAACCAGTTCAATAGTGTCGTCAACGGATTGGCTGACTTCGCGGCTGTAGCAGTCATTTCGGTCAAACGTTTCCCGGATATGGCTTTCAAGCACTTCTGCCATCAGCCCGTTAGCCGCGCCCCGAACGGCAGCGATCTGTTGGAGTATGGCACGGCATTCGGCATCACCCTCCAGCGACCGTTCCAGAGCATCAATTTGCCCCCGAATACGACGAACTCGAGTAAGGACCTTTTTCTTCTCTTCCGGAGTACTGGGCATTTCGCACCTCATCATCTGCACGCAATATACTATAGGGGGGTATGCTATATGTCAATGCATACCCCCCTATAGTATATAACACTGGAGAATAAAATTTATCCGGTGAATGTGGTCGGAAAACAAAGAGGAAAGGGGGGGCTAATCGGCAGGGAAGGCCGCCCCGGATAGCGGGCGGCAGAAGGAATTAGAATTTCCAGGTCAGATGGGCTGCAAGTTGCAGACCGTTATAATCATCGGTTGGGGTGTCGTACCACACTTTACCTGCCGTCAGCCCGAGATTAAGTTGCTCAGTCAGCGGTTGAATACGTTGCAAACTGACGCTCTTCATGCTGCCGTAGCGTGTTTCTGGCGTCCAGTCATAGGTGTAAGCGCCTGTTCCGCGGCTTAGCCATAGTTGCGTATAACCAGTGCCGCGCGGGTCATTCAGACGCACGGAAATCATATTGCTGTAACTACCACCTGCATCGCTGGAGTCATAATGGGTATAGCGGTAGCTGGAGATCACCGGGCCAGTATAGAGGGATACGCCGCCTTGCCAGGCATCGACTTCGACATCATCGTAATATTTAGTGTAGCGATAACCGGTCGTGAAAAGCGTTTTTGGCAACAGTGCCAGGTTAATATCCTGACGAAAATCCTGGCGGGCAAAGACCGGCGTATTATCCGCAAAGGCAATACCCGTTCGGGTTGTCAGCCAGTTATTCCATTTATACCAGACCGCACCCTGACCGCGAGTGGCATTGAAATGTTCAGTTTCATAATCACGACGCCCCTGGGAAAGATTAAAAAGCAGCGTTGCGTTTTCAACTTTCGCCACCAGTTCAGCATACGCTAAATTACGATTGCCATGATCGCCAGAATAATCGGTAAAATCGTAGCCCGCGGTAATGGAAGTTAACCCGGCATAAGCGGGCAATGTGCTAAAAATGGCCGCCGCTAATAACGTCCGTTTTATCATTTTAATCTCCTGTACGGATAAGTTCTTGTCGGAGTGAATAAGTTCCGGTAGGTAAATTACGTTCTACAATCACGCGCGGGCCAAGTTGCGTGTTCGGGGAAATAATTCGCCCAGGCAAAATAATAACTTGTACGCCAAGGCGTGAACGCTGTCCGATATAACAACCTAATTTATCGCATCCGGTAGCGATAATTCCCTCTGGAGTTCGAACAGACACGGGCTGTTCATCCAGACGATGATTACTGGTACGTACTTGTGCGCCCAAATATGCCTGGTTTGCGACTACCGAGTCGGCAATAAAACATTGCGGACCAATCGTTGCTTCCGCTTCAATAACCGCATTTTTAATTTCGGTGGCGAAACCAATTTTTACGCCATTGCTGATTATTGTGCCAGGACGAATAAACGCATAATTACCTATCAGGCAGTTTGCGCCAATCACTACCGGACCCTGAATAACGGCACCGTGACAAATACGGGTATTCGCGCCGATAACAACTTCACCTGCAGTTTCATCAATAATTACCTGGTCTGCAATCTGAATATTTTTCTCTTTAACATTAAGCTTCAGAAAGTTTTTCAGTTCCTGTGACAGAAGGTTGGGAATAAGCGGTTGACGCTTCCACCAGTGCGGAATAGCGGGTGGGTTTGTCGCGCTGAGGTTCGCGTCCAGTAAAAAAGGCAATAAGTCCATAAATAATCCAGATGGCATAAGCTAATAATACATACACAACGGAAAGCGGCGCTAAAGGCACCAACAACCAGCAACGATGAAACCAGGCGCTAAAAGCACCAATAACACAAACTACGCCGACCCAGATAAGCGGAAACATTGCCAACACCACACTATGCGGCCCGGTGGTGATGAATTCATTAAACCAGGTAGTGAGATAAATCCCAACGCCATAAAGCACAACCAACAGCATAGGAAATATACTGAAGATACCGAAGCGGCTAAATAAAAGTCTTTTATGCAGGCGCATACAGACCGCGTAGCCCACAATCCAACGCCGCCAGCGACGCCATTCCTCACGCGGGCTGTTGCATTCCTGTGGGTATACGATGCAGCGATTCGCCTGCCGAATACGATAGCCGTTTGCCACCAATGTCCAGGTGAGATCAAGGTCTTCGACTTTAGTACGATCAGAGAAACCGAACTTACGCAATACATCAGTACGGAACATCCCGCAGGCACCGCTGATAATAAACGGTGCGCCGCCCAGGAGCTGCTGTAGCGTGCGCTTCATAACAATCATCGGCAACTTTACGGTCGCGCGGATGTGCGGTAACAGACCCGCGCCTTTCAACGCAGTAGAGGGAATGCCGCCTACGGCATCAGCACCGCGCTCTATTTCTGCCAGCATATAGCCCATTCCGTCTTGATCGGGCGGAACATAGGTGTCGGCATCACTTAAAAAAACCTGGTCGCAGGTGGCGTAATTGAGGCCATTCATCAGCGCACCACCTTTACCGGTATTTTTTTGCGTGACGGCAATAAAGCGGTCGCCCCATTTGCGTTTGACTTCCGCCATGACCGCTTCGGTATTGTCCGTGGAGCCGTCGTTAACGCAAATTACCCGGCAAAAATAAGGGTTACGCAGCAGATTATCCAGTGACTGCGCCAGACACGGGCCTTCGTTATACGCAGGTATAATGGCGTCAATACAGCCTTTTTTTTGGCTGGGCTTACGCCTTAACGTACTCAGGAACCATAGCAATATTGCTACGGCCATACAGATAAATATCCAGGTTTTCATGCAATTTGCTCAAAGAATCATTTTATGAATTACAAAGCCTTCACCCAGATCGCTATTGACCTGTTGCCCGCGAAATTGTGCAACTGCACGCAGGCGATCATGACGCATATAATCGCGTCGTTCCTGGCTTTTATGTTTTTTTAATGCAGCAAGTTTGACTGTGAAATATTCTTCTTTAACGGATTCAAAAACCTGAGGCATAAATGAAAGCCAGGTACTTGGGGTTTCGTAGCCGAGAATTTGTGGAATAGTTCGGCAGGCAACCATTGAGGCTTGATAGACTGCAAGATGATCCTGATGGCGGTCAGCATCATGCATGGTGTATACACGAATGATTTCTACATCAGACGGAATTTGATTTTTAATGATGTCTTCCAGGGCGGAAATCATATCATTGAGCTGTAAATGAGCGCGGGTGTCAGCAAAATTAAGATGAATAGTTTGGTGGCACCCTAATATCTTTAGGGCGTTGCGCGATTCTTCATGGCGATCGATTATTCCATCTGTGCCAGAGTTGCCGGTAGTCATCACCACGGCTGCGATATAAATTCCTTTTTGCGCAAGACGAGCAAGCGATGCGCCACAGCCTAATTCTATATCGTCAGGATGTGCGCCAATAGCAAGGATACCCTTTCTTTTATTTGCCGAAGAAAGGAGGGCTGAATCTAAAACCTTATCCACTTAATGACACTCCATTTTATTTATTATACTACAAGCACAACGATGCACTCAGAGACGTAATCTCTGGCGCAGCCAGATGCTAATTTATAAGTGTTAAATGTTGCTAATAATTGAAAAGCCAGGGCTTTCAGATCCGGGGGGGCGACTGGTTAATGTTTTTATGCAATTCATATGTTAAGTGTTTGTGTGTTTGGTATGTATAGTTATTTTGTTTTATACATTGTATTTAGATGTGATTTAGTTTGTCAATTAATTGCATTTAAAAAATATGTTCTGTGAACAAGTATTGTTTATATACATTATGTGAATGTAATATGCGAGTGATTGAGAATGATACAGTGATATATATAATGCGAATATAATAGTTTTATTATATGTATTGATATTGATAGAAATAATGAAGTAATAAATCTCGTAATGTGGTTGTTTATGCATCACTAAAATGAAGTGTAGTAATTTTCCCAATTGTTAGAACGGAGTCATTGCATATTTAATCTTTCCTTTGCCGTTTTTTTGCTAAGAATAAAATCATCTGTGCGATAACGACTAATTCTTTTAATGAATGTTTTTATTCCTGAATACTGCTCCCATAACAAGACAGGGGAGCAGACAATCATGGCAATTTCATCGCGTAACACACTTCTTGCCGCACTGGCATTCATCGCTTTTCAGGCACAGGCGGTGAACGTCACCGTGGCCTATCAAACCTCAGCCGAACCGGCGAAAGTGGCTCAGGCCGACAACACCTTTGCTAAAGAAAGCGGAGCAACCGTGGACTGGCGTAAGTTTGACAGCGGAGCCAGCATCGTGCGGGCGCTGGCTTCAGGCGATGTCCAAATCGGTAACCTCGGTTCCAGCCCGTTAGCGGTTGCAGCCAGCCAACAGGTGCCGATTGAAGTCTTCTTGCTGGCGTCAAAACTGGGTAACTCCGAAGCGCTGGTGGTGAAGAAAACTATCAGCAAACCGGAAGATCTGATTGGCAAGCGCATCGCCGTACCGTTTATCTCCACCACCCACTACAGCCTGCTGGCGGCGCTGAAACACTGGGGTATTAAACCCGGGCAAGTGGAGATTGTGAACCTGCAGCCGCCCGCGATTATCGCTGCATGGCAGCGGGGAGACATTGATGGTGCTTATGTCTGGGCACCGGCGGTTAACGCCCTGGAAAAAGACGGCAAGGTGCTGACCGATTCTGAACAGGTCGGGCAGTGGGGTGCGCCGACGCTGGATGTCTGGGTAGTGCGCAAAGATTTTGCCGAGAAACATCCTGAGGTCGTGAAAGCGTTCGCTAAAAGCGCCATCGATGCTCAGCAACCGTACATTGCTAACCCAGACGCGTGGCTGAAACAGCCGGAAAACATCAGCAAACTGGCGCGGTTAAGCGGCGTGCCTGAAGGTGACGTTCCGGGGCTGGTGAAGGGGAATACCTATCTGACGCCGCAGCAGCAAACGGCAGAACTGACCGGATCGGTGAACAAAGCGATCATCGACACCGCGCAGTTTTTGAAAGATCAGGGCAAAGTCCCTGCCGTGGCGAATGATTACAGCCAGTACGTGACCTCGCGCTTCGTGCAATAAAAGGAGGCGCAGATGCTGCAAATCTCTCATCTTTACGCCGATTATGGCGGCAAACCGGCACTGGAAGATATCAACCTGACGCTGGAAAGCGGCGAGCTACTGGTGGTGCTGGGGCCGTCTGGCTGCGGCAAAACCACCTTGCTGAATCTGATTGCCGGTTTTGTGCCTTATCAGCATGGCAGCATTCAACTGGCGGGTAAGCGTATTGAGGGACCGGGAGCAGAGCGTGGCGTAGTTTTTCAGAATGAAGGGCTACTACCGTGGCGCAATGTACAGGACAACGTGGCATTCGGCCTGCAACTGGCAGGTGTAGAGAAAGTACAGCGACTGGAAATCGCGCACCAGATGCTGAAAAAAGTGGGGCTGGAAGGCGCAGAAAAACGCTATATCTGGCAGCTTTCCGGCGGTCAACGTCAGCGGGTAGGGATTGCCCGCGCGCTGGCGGCGAATCCCCAGCTGTTATTACTCGACGAACCGTTTGGCGCGCTGGACGCCTTCACCCGCGATCAGATGCAAACCCTGCTGCTGAAACTCTGGCAGGAGACGGGCAAGCAGGTGCTGTTGATTACCCACGATATAGAAGAAGCGGTGTTTATGGCGACTGAACTGGTTCTGCTTTCATCCGGCCCTGGCCGCGTGCTGGAGCGGCTGCCGCTCAACTTTGCTCGCCGCTTTGTTGCCGGGGAACCGAGCCGCAGCATCAAGTCCGATCCACAATTCATCGCCATGCGCGAATATGTTTTAAGCCGCGTATTTGAGCAACGGGAGGCATTCTCATGAGTGTGCTCATTAATGAAAAACTGCATTCGCATCGGCTGAAATGGCGCTGGCCGCTCTCGCGTCAGGTGACCTTAAGCATTGGCACGTTAGCGGTTTTACTCACTGTATGGTGGGCGGTGGCGGCGCTGCAACTGATTAGCCCGCTGTTTTTGCCGCCACCGCAACAGGTCCTGGCAAAACTGCTCACCATTGCCGGACCGCAGGGATTTATGGACGCCACGCTGTGGCAGCATCTGGCAGCCAGCCTGACGCGCATTTTGCTGGCGCTACTCGCGGCGGTGTTGATCGGTATTCCGGTCGGGATCGCCATGGGGCTAAGCCCGACGGTGCGCGGCATTCTGGATCCGATAATCGAGCTTTATCGTCCGGTGCCGCCGCTGGCTTATTTGCCGCTGATGGTGATCTGGTTTGGTATTGGCGAAACCTCGAAGATCTTACTGATCTATTTAGCGATTTTTGCACCTGTGGCGATGTCGGCGCTGGCGGGGGTGAAAAGCGCGCAGCAGGTTCGCATTCGTGCCGCCCAGTCGCTGGGTGCCAGTCGTGCGCAGGTGCTGTGGTTTGTTATTTTGCCCGGTGCGCTGCCGGAAATCCTCACCGGATTACGCATTGGTCTGGGTGTGGGCTGGTCTACGCTGGTAGCGGCGGAGCTGATTGCCGCGACGCGCGGTTTAGGATTTATGGTTCAGTCAGCGGGTGAATTTCTCGCGACTGACGTGGTGCTGGCGGGGATCGCGGTGATTGCGATTATCGCTTTTCTTTTAGAACTGGGTTTGCGCGCGTTACAGCGCCGCCTGACGCCCTGGCATGGAGAAGTACAATGAGTGAACGTCTGAGCATTACCCCGCTGGGGCCGTATATTGGCGCACAAATTTCGGGTGCCGACCTGACGCGCCCGTTAAGCGATAATCAGTTTGAACAGCTTTACCATGCGGTGCTGCGCCATCAGGTGGTGTTTCTGCGCGATCAAGCTATTACGCCGCAGCAGCAACGCGCGCTGGCCCAACGTTTTGGCGAACTGCATATTCATCCTGTTTACCCTCATGCCGAAGGGGTTGACGAGATCATCGTCCTGGATACTCATAACGATAATCCGCCGGATAACGACAACTGGCATACCGATGTGACATTTATTGAAACGCCACCCGCAGGGGCGATTCTGGCGGCAAAAGAGTTACCCTCGACCGGCGGCGATACGCTCTGGACCAGCGGTATTGCGGCCTATGAGGCGCTCTCTGTTCCCTTCCGCCAGCTGCTGAGCGGGTTGCGTGCGGAGCATGATTTCCGTAAATCGTTCCCGGAATACAAATACCGCAAAACCGAGGAGGAGCATCAACGCTGGCGCGAGGCGGTCGCGAAAAATCCGCCGTTGCTACATCCGGTGGTGCGAACGCATCCGGTGAGCGGTAAACAGGCGCTGTTTGTGAATGAAGGCTTTACCACGCGAATTGTTGATGTCAGCGAGAAAGAGAGCGAAGCCTTGTTAGGTTTTTTGTTTGCCCATATCACCAAACCGGAGTTTCAGGTGCGCTGGCGCTGGCAGCCAAATGATATCGCGATTTGGGATAACCGCGTGACCCAGCACTATGCCAATGCGGATTACCTGCCACAGCGGCGGATTATGCATCGGGCGACGATTCTTGGGGATAAACCGTTTTATCGGGCGGGGTAAGGGAGAAATGCCGGGTTGGATAACCCGGCATAATGATCATTAACGCAGAATCTTCTTCTCAGCCAAATCCAGCGCAAAGTAGCTGAAAATCAGATCCGCACCCGCACGCTTAATCGAACCTAAGCTTTCGAGCACAACTTTCTCTTCATCTATAGCACCCGCCAGCGCGGCGAACTTAATCATCGCGTACTCACCGCTCACCTGATACGCGCCAATCGGCAATTCAGTACGTTCACGCAGCTCACGCACGATGTCGAGGTACGCTCCAGCAGGTTTAACCATCAGGCAGTCTGCGCCCTGGGCTTCATCCAGCAGTGACTCACGAATCGCCTCACGACGGTTCATTGGGTTCATCTGATAGCTTTTGCGGTCGCCTTTTAATGCGCTTCCAGCAGCTTCACGGAACGGGCCATAAAAGGAGGAGGCGAACTTGGTCGAATACGACATAATCGCCGTATCTTTAAAGCCCGCAGCGTCCAGCGCCTGGCGAATCGCCTGTACCTGACCATCCATCGCAGCGGAAGGGGCGATGAAATCTGCGCCTGCAGCAGCTGCAACCACAGCTTGCTTGCCTAAATTTTCCAGAGTCGCGTCGTTGTCGACGCCATGCTCGCACAGAACACCGCAGTGACCGTGAGATGTGTATTCACAGAAGCAGGTGTCTGACATAACGATCATTTCTGGCACAGTCTGCTTGCAGATGCGCGACATCCGCGCCACCAGTCCATCTTCCCGCCAGGCATCGCTGCCGGTTTCATCGGTATGGTGGGAAATGCCGAAAGTCATCACGGAACGAATACCGGCGTTGGCGATGCGTTCAATTTCGCGTGCCAGATGTTTCTCTGGAATGCGCATCACGCCTGGCATGGCTTCAACGGCTTTGTAGTCGTCAATTTCTTCTTCAACAAAGATCGGCAACACCAGGTCGTTAAGGCTAAGTGTTGTCTCTTCAAACATAGCGCGCAGCGCAGGAGATTTGCGCAGGCGACGAGGGCGTTGGATTAAGTCGGTCATGGTCTGCCTGATGTTTGTGGAATCGAGGGGCATAGTATACCTGAAGCAGGGTGGGGATGTTTTACGAAAGTTGTCGCGATGTTGACAAGAAGAGAATGAATGAGAGGTCAGGACATCTTTGTAATAGAAATAGCAATAAATTTATATTCATTGAAAATATTTTTAATTTTTATTTATAGCTATAGATTATTGTTTTTGGAGATTTGGTGACGTTTTCAAAAAGTGAATGACTTAAAGTTCATTGCTTATTGATACATTATTTGTCTGTTTTGTGTGTTTTGTATTTTCATGGTCTATATTTTAAAATTAACGCTTTCATTAACGTATTGAAATATTGTGTTTTTGTTATTTCTTTCTTTGTGTGTGTTCACGTGCTTTATATATGTCCGCAATCGGACTTAGAGGAAAGAATAATTGAACCATTCCTCTATAACGCCGCATAATCGTAAACGCGAAACATAATATGTTTTCTATGCATTGATAATTGATGGATCAACTTATTACGTCCCTGAGGAGGGATGACAAATGCACTCCTGGAAAAAGAAACTTGTAGTATCACAATTAGCATTGGCTTGCACTCTGGCTATCACCTCTCAGGCTAATGCAGCAAACTATGATACCTGGGGGTATCATGACAACACCACGACCGATTTAGTTTGGCCGTATGACACCGACAATGATGGAATTGCCGATGCTGGCGGCATGGACCCGATGGGTTCAGATGGTAACTACGTAACTTACAATGGTTTTGTTTACTATAACAATGCCAATGGCGATTTCGATACAGTCTTTAAAGGCGATACCGTTAACGGTACCATTTCTACTTATTACTTGAATCATGATTACGCTAGCGGTTCTGTTAACCAGGTAGATATCAGCAATTCAGTAATTCATGGGTCAATCACTTCTGAACTGCCATTTGGTTATTACAGCATTACGCCTGAAGGTTATAATGGCTATACTTTCAATAACGGAACCACTACTGACCTTGACTACAATTGGTACGATGGTGACGTATTCACTCTGAACGTATCCAATTCCACCATTGATGATGACTATGAAGCTCTTTACTTCACTGACACACATCTCGATGGTGATAAATCTAAGTCAACCAATGAAACGTTCTATACCGCTCTGGGTGTTGCAGTAAATCTTGATGTTGAAAGCAATATCAATATTACCAACAACTCCCGTGTAGCTGGCATTGCGCTGTCTGAAGGCAATACAAGCAACACAACTTATACTAGCGAATATCATCAGTGGGACAACAACATCAATGTGTCTAATTCCACTGTAACTTCAGGATCACAGACTCCGCTGGAAGAAAGTGATGGCTTCTTCGGTAAATCTGCTGAACCAAGTGATTACGCTGGTAATGGTGGCCAGAATGACGTAGCACTGTCATTCACTGACAATGCTGGCTCAAATTATTCCATGAAAAACAATGTAAACTTTGACCATTCAACTCTGTTGGGTGATGTCGAATTTACAAGTCACTGGAATAACGATGGCGTATTCTTCTATTCCACCGGCCATGACAGCAACGGCGACGGCGTCCTTGATACCAACGGCGGTTGGGTTGATGACGCTCAGAACGTTGACGAACTGAACATTACTCTGAATAACGGTAGTAAGTGGGTTGGTTCAGCAAACATGAGTGCTGAAGTAATTGCTCCGGCAGATATGTATGACGTTGCGCCGAACAGCCTGACCCCTGGTGCCACCATCGAAGCTAATGATTGGGGCCGTATTATTGACAACAAAGTATTCCAGAGCGGCGTATTTAACGTAGCACTGAACAATAGTTCAGAATGGAATACCGTTAATAGTTCAGTAATTGATACATTAGCTGTAAATAATGGCTCTCAGGTAAATGTTACTGATTCCTCTCTGGTATCAGATACCATTGGTTTAACCAACGGTTCTTCACTGAATATTGGTGCAAATGGCGTGGTTGCTACAGACCACCTGACTGTTGATAGCTACAGTACCGTTAATTTAACCGAATCTACTGGTTGGAATAATTATTCTAATTTGTATACCAATACTATCACTGTGACTAACGGTGGTGTGCTGGATGTGAATGTTGATCAGTTCGATACTGAAGCTTTCCGTACTGATAAACTGGAACTGACCAGCGGCAACATTGCTGACCATAACGGCAACGTAATTTCTGGTGTGTTCGACATCAACAGCAGCGATTACGTTCTGAACGCTGACCTGGTGAACGACCGTACGTGGGATACTTCCAAGTCTAACTACGGTTACGGTATTGTTGCTATGAACTCTGATGGTCACCTGACTATCAATGGTAACGGCGACGTAGACAACGGTACTGAACTGGATAACAGCTCTGTAGACAACGTTGTTGCTGCAACCGGTAACTACAAAGTTCGTATCGACAACGCAACTGGCGCTGGCGCTATCGCTGATTACAAAGATAAAGAAATTATCTACGTAAACGACGTCAACAGCAACGCGACCTTCTCTGCTGCTAACAAAGCTGACCTGGGTGCATACACCTATCAGGCTGAGCAGCGTGGTAACACCGTTGTTCTGCAACAGATGGAGCTGACCGACTACGCTAACATGGCGCTGAGCATCCCGTCTGCGAACACCAATATCTGGAACCTGGAACAAGACACCGTTGGTACTCGTCTGACCAACTCTCGTCATGGCCTGGCTGATAACGGCGGCGCATGGGTAAGCTACTTCGGTGGTAACTTCAACGGCGACAATGGCACCATCAACTATGATCAGGATGTTAACGGCATCATGGTCGGTGTTGATACCAAAATTGACGGTAACAACGCTAAGTGGATCGTCGGTGCGGCTGCAGGCTTCGCTAAAGGTGACATGAATGACCGTTCTGGTCAGGTGGATCAAGACAGCCAGACTGCCTACATCTACTCTTCTGCTCACTTCGCGAACAACGTCTTTGTTGACGGTAGCTTGAGCTACTCTCACTTCAACAACGACCTGTCTGCAACCATGAGCAACGGTACTTACGTTGACGGCAGCACCAACTCCGACGCTTGGGGCTTTGGTTTGAAAGCCGGTTACGACTTCAAACTGGGTGATGCAGGTTACGTGACTCCTTACGGCAGCGTTTCTGGTCTGTTCCAGTCTGGTGATGACTACCAGCTGAGCAACAACATGAAAGTTGACGGTCAGTCTTACGACAGCATGCGTTATGAACTGGGTGTAGATGCAGGTTATACCTTCACCTACAGCGAAGACCAGGCTCTGACTCCGTACTTCAAACTGGCTTACGTTTACGACGACTCTAACAACCATAACGATGTGAACGGTGATTCCATCGATAACGGTACTGAAGGGTCTGCGGTACGTGTTGGTCTGGGTACTCAGTTCAGCTTCACCAAGAACTTCAGCGCCTATACCGATGCTAACTACCTCGGTGGTGGTGACGTAGATCAAGACTGGTCCGCGAACGTGGGTGTTAAATATACCTGGTAATATTCTTCACTCTGAAGAAATAGGTTATTTAATCTAAATAATGCCCGTCAAGGATTTGACGGGCATTACTGCAAAGGACGCGCAAATGTTATCTGTAGTTAAACCTCTTCAGGAATTTGGTAAGCTCGATAAATGTTTGTCCAGATATGGCACGCGCTTCGAGTTTAATAATGAAAAGCAAGTTATATTTTCAAGTGATGTCAATAGCGAAGATACTTTCGTTATTTTAGAGGGCGTTATCTCTCTGCGTAGAGAAGAAAACGTACTTATCGGTATTACCCAGGCTCCTTATATTATGGGGTTAGCTGATGGTTTAATGAAAAACGATATACCATACAAATTAATATCAGAAGGAAATTGTACGGGATATCATCTGCCAGCCAAACAAACCATCACCCTTATTGAACAAAATCAACTCTGGCGAGACGCTTTTTACTGGTTAGCCTGGCAAAATAGAATTCTGGAATTACGTGACGTACAGCTCATTGGGCATAATTCCTACGAACAAATCCGCGCAACGTTATTATCAATGATTGACTGGAATGAAGAATTACGCTCACGTATTGGTGTGATGAATTATATCCATCAACGTACACGCATATCGCGTTCTGTCGTCGCAGAAGTTCTCGCTGCTTTACGTAAAGGCGGCTATATCGAAATGAATAAAGGCAAACTGGTCGCTATCAACCGTTTGCCTTCAGAGTATTAATCAGGACGCGGGGATGACCAACGGCTTATTCCCGCTCAGTTCGGTCACCAGGTCATTGATGCCATCGCTCATATTTTTAAAGCGCGTCAATGGCGAACGAGTGACCACCACAAATGCGCCAATATTCTTCTGCGGGATCATCGCCATATAGGTAATGAAACCGCCACCACCGCCTGTCTTCTGAATAATCCCCGGACGACCCTCTTTCGGGGCCATATATACCCAGCCTAAACCAAGCGCATCCGCTTTGCCGGGGACATCCATGCCAATCACTTTCGTAAACTGCGCGCGCTGATAAATCAACGTCTGCATGCGATCTGCCTGATTACTGCGCTGATAAAAATCAGATGACAAATACTGCTGCATCCAGCGCATCATATCGCCAGGCGTGGAATAGACGCCGCCGCTGCCAATTGCCGCCAGCGTGTTATTGCACGGACTGGCACCGCGCTCAGCAACCATTAAACGGCGGCACTGATCCGGTGAGGGGGTGTAGGTGGTGTCTTTCATCCCCAATGGACGGGTAATCTGCTCTTCAAACAACTGGGTATAAGGCTTGCCGGACGCATTCGCCAGTGCATCTGCCAGCAGGTCGAACGCAAGGTTAGAGTACGCCGCCTGACTGCCTGGCGCGGCTTTTAGTTTGGCAGTGGAAAGGTATTTCCAGCGTTGCTCGCGCGTTGGCCAGACAAATACCGGACGATGTGCCGCGCCACCGGGCTGTTCACGGGGCAGGGCGCTGGTATGGGTTGCTAGATTCACCAGCGTAATGGGCGTCCCATTGTAGGTTGGCACGCGTGCGCCTGGCGGAGCATATTTACTTAGCGGATCGTTTAACTTCACGGTCCCCTGGTCGAGCAATTTCACCAGCATTTCACTGGTCATTAGCTTGGTGAGGGAAGCAATACGCACGACCGAATCCAGCTGCGGGCGAACGTTATTACCAGGTCGCGTTTCGCCATAACTGCGAAAGACGCGCTGGTTACCGTCGATAACAACCAGCGCCATCCCCGTGGCACCGCTGCCGTAAAAAATATGATCGGCATAACGATCGACAATATCAGAGGCAAACTCCGGTTCAGTGATCGGCTGCGCCGCATGGACGGAGGTCAATGACGCCGCACACAGCACGGCAGAAAAAAGCAGACTACGTTTCAACGGTGGTGTCCATAAATTGAATGAAGGTAACTGAGCGTATTTATACTACTCATTGATGGATTGCAAAGGGCGAATTAGTGCAATAATAGTGTTAAAAACGTAACGGCGCGTAAACACGATCTTTTTCCTGCTCACCAATGCCTGCATTTGTGATCCTGCGCGTGTTAATCCGCTTATGTAAACAATCTTTGGTTTGTGAAATCCGTCGAAACAATTCTTATGCTCAGGCTGGCGAACTAAGCGCCTTGCTATGGGTCACAATGGGCGGTTTCATTTGGCTGACGCTTTGTAGCGGTCATGCGGTTAATACACAGCAGTTGTTAAAACGATAAGAAGTTAGCAGGAGTGCATATGTTTAAGTCTTTTTTCCCAAAGCCGGGAACGTTTTTTCTCTCGGCCTTTGTTTGGGCATTGATTGCCGTTATCTTCTGGCAAGCCGGTGGGGGTGACTGGGTGGCGCGTATCACCGGAGCTTCCGGGCAGATCCCGATTAGCGCCGCGCGTTTCTGGTCGTTGGATTTCCTGATTTTTTACGCTTACTACATTGTTTGCGTAGGACTTTTTGCATTGTTCTGGTTTATCTATAGCCCGCATCGTTGGCAATATTGGTCAATACTCGGTACTGCACTGATCATCTTCGTCACCTGGTTTTTGGTGGAAGTCGGGGTCGCCGTCAACGCCTGGTATGCGCCGTTCTATGATCTGATTCAAACCGCGCTAAGTTCGCCGCATAAAGTCACCATCGAACAATTTTACCGCGAAGTGGGCGTCTTTCTGGGGATTGCGCTGATCGCGGTAGTGATCAGTGTGCTGAACAACTTCTTTGTCAGTCACTACGTGTTCCGCTGGCGTACAGCGATGAACGAATATTACATGGCGAACTGGCAACAACTGCGTCATATCGAAGGTGCCGCACAGCGTGTGCAGGAAGACACCATGCGTTTTGCTTCAACGCTGGAGAATATGGGCGTCAGTTTTATCAACGCCATCATGACGTTGATCGCCTTCCTGCCGGTGCTGGTCACGCTCTCCGCGCATGTGCCGGAGCTGCCGATTGTCGGGCACATTCCGTATGGTCTGGTGATTGCCGCTATCGTCTGGTCGCTGATGGGGACCGGATTACTGGCAGTGGTAGGGATCAAACTGCCGGGGCTGGAGTTTAAAAACCAGCGTGTAGAGGCTGCCTACCGTAAAGAGCTGGTTTATGGTGAAGACGATGCCACGCGCGCGACGCCGCCTACGGTACGCGAGCTTTTTAGCGCCGTACGGAAAAACTATTTCCGCCTCTATTTTCACTATATGTATTTCAATATCGCCCGCATTCTCTATTTGCAGGTCGATAACGTTTTCGGTTTGTTCTTGCTGTTTCCGTCAATTGTTGCCGGTACGATTACGCTCGGCCTGATGACGCAGATTACCAACGTTTTTGGTCAGGTTCGCGGAGCTTTCCAGTACCTGATTAACTCATGGACCACACTGGTTGAGTTGATGTCTATCTACAAACGTCTGCGCAGCTTTGAACATGAGCTGGATGGTGACAAAATTCAGGAAGTAACCCATACCTTGAGCTAAAAAGGAGAAGTAATGTCGCGCGTCAATCATCTATCTTCGCTGTCATTGTTGGCGGTTCTGGTTTTAGCGGGGTGTAGTAGTCAGGCTCCGCAACCGTTGAAAAAGGGCGAAAAAGCGATAGATGTGGCGAGCGTCGTGCGGCAGAAGATGCCTGCGAGCGTGAAAGACCGCGATGCCTGGGCGAAAGATCTCGCCACCACGTTTGAAAGTCAGGGGCTGGCACCGACGCTGGAAAACGTCTGCTCGGTGCTGGCGGTGGCGCAGCAGGAGTCAAATTATCAGGCAGATCCGGCTGTTCCGGGCTTAAGCAAGATCGCCTGGCAAGAGATTGACCGTCGTGCTGAACGGATGCACATTCCTGCTTTTCTGGTGCATACCGCGCTAAAAATCAAATCGCCAAACGGCAAAAGCTATAGCGAACGGTTAGATTCGGTGCGTACTGAAAAGCAATTGAGCGCGATTTTTGACGATCTGATCAGCATGGTGCCAATGGGGCAGACGTTGTTTGGTTCGCTTAATCCGGTGCGCACCGGTGGGCCGATGCAGGTCAGCATTGCCTTTGCCGAACAGCATACCAAAGGGTATCCGTGGAAAATGGACGGTACAGTCCGTCAGGAAGTCTTCAGTCGTCGCGGCGGGTTGTGGTTTGGTACTTACCATTTACTGAATTATCCCGCCAGCTATAGCGCGCCGATATACCGTTTTGCTGATTTTAACGCTGGCTGGTACGCCAGCCGTAATGCCGCGTTTCAGAACGCGGTCAGTAAGGTCAGCGGCGTGAAGCTGGCACTGGACGGTGATTTAATTCGTTACGACAGTAAAGAGCCCGGGAAAACCGAACTGGCAACGCGCAAACTGGCGGGAAAACTGGGGATGAGCGACAGTGAAATTCGCCGCCAGTTAGAGAAAGGGGACAGCTTCTCTTTTGAGGAGACGGCGCTGTACAAGAAAGTTTATCAACTTGCCGAAGCGAAAACGGGTAAATCACTACCCCGCGAAATGTTGCCTGGCATTCAACTGGAAAGCCCGAAAATCACCCGCAACCTGACTACGGCCTGGTTTGCGAAGCGCGTAGACGAACGGCGGGCGCGTTGTATGAAACAGTGATCAAACAGGAATGTCATGCCAGATAAAGCGTTTTAGGTCCTATCTGGCAAGTAAATCTTACTGGCGGCGATGTCGCCAGTGCAGCCATAGCGCCACTACTGCAAAAATGAGGCAGCCAACTAAAAACGGGATCAGCCCGAAAATGGTGCCGACACCTAAACCAATTTCCACCCGTGGGCGACCTGTTTCCTGGACCTGCATTAAACGCTCATAGACGCCGGGCGCATGCACTAGCAGGTTCAGCAATTGCGCCCCAGCCCAAAAGCAAAACAGCACAAACAACGCATAGGCAATATTGCCAGGCGTTGAAGAGGCATTGCGATATTTTCCGCTAAACAGCGATTTTGACAGGGTGAAATCAGCCATAAAAACCTCCGGAAGTCATCTGCTTCTCTTCTGGTGTGATACCAGCGGCTTATGGCAAGTCTGACAGGTCATTAAGATTGTCAATATCAGAATCATGGTAAATTGATGTTGGGAATATTCCCGAAGCGTGAATCTTCGTTGTGAGTCACAAAATGGCAACCTTAAGTTAAATTTATTAACAAATGCGAAAGTGTTGTCTACCCCACAGACAGTTGTTACAGAATATGCAAGGATGTTGTTTTTCGTTAACGGAGCTGCCATGAACTTGCCTGTAAAAATCCGCCGTGACTGGCACTACTATGCGTTCGCCATTGGCCTTATATTCATTCTTAATGGCGTGGTGGGGTTACTGGGATTTGAAGCAAAAGGTTGGCAGACCTATGCCGTCGGTCTGGTGACGTGGGTGATTAGTTTCTGGCTGGCGGGGTTGATTATTCGTCGTCGCGATGAAGAAACTGAAAACGCCCAATAAGAATATTACCGGGCGTTTGAATATTACATTGTGGTTTTCAGTGCGTTATCTGCAGCGTGACGCTCCAGCGCCAGCTCAATCAAACGCGTGATCAGGTCGGTGTAACCCAGACCGCTGGCTTGCCACAACTTCGGATACATACTGATGTTGGTGAAGCCAGGCAGGGTGTTGATCTCGTTGATCACCACTTCGTTCTCTGGGGTTAAAAACACGTCTACACGCGCCATGCCTGCGCATCCCAACGTTTGATAGGCCTGAACGGCAATCGCCCGGATCTTATCGTTGATTTCTGGCGCAATGGCTGCCGGAACAACCACTTTCGCGCCATCTTCGTCAATGTACTTGGTGTCGTAGGCATAAAAATCGCTGGTTAGTACGATCTCGCCACAGGTGCTGGCTTGCGGATTGTCGTTGCCCAGAACTGCGCATTCGATCTCACGACCTTTGATCCCTTGCTCAACGATCACTTTATGGTCGAACTCGAACGCCAGATCGACGGCAATTGCGTACTGTTCTTCACTGGTTACTTTGCTGACACCAACAGAAGAGCCCTGATTAGCCGGTTTTACAAACAGCGGTAACCCCAGTTTAGACTCCACTTCGGCAAAACTGATGTTGTGACGATTAGCGCGCGTCAGGGTAATAAATGGCGCAATGTTCAGCCCGGCATCGCGCAGCAGACGTTTGGTGACATCTTTATCCATACAGGCCGCTGAAGCCAGAACATCAGAACCTACAAACGGTAAATTGGCGACCCGCAGCATTCCCTGCAAGGAACCATCTTCGCCCAGCGTACCGTGGACAATCGGGAAAATGACATCCACCGTCGGCAACGGCTGACCGTTTTGCGCGTCGATAAGCTGATGTTCATGTTTACCAGGCACCTGCGCAAGGCTGGTCGCCGAAGGGCGCAACGCAATATGGGCAGGATCGTCTGCATTTAGCAGATAATTGCTGGCATCGCTGACGTGCCATTGCCCTTGTTTATCAATGCCCAGCAGCACAACGTCGAAGCGACTTTTATCAATGGCATCGACAATGTTTTTTGCCGATTGCAGAGACACTTCATGTTCCGCTGATTTACCACCAAAAACGATTCCTACCCGCAGTTTTTCCATCTTAAAAACCTATCCCGTCTAACACAAAGTGCATACATTACCACGACAAAACGGGGGATTCGCGGCCTTCTGACAGAATGTTGCAATCTTCTGCTGACAAAGCGTGCAACGTACTGGTGAAGAAAGTGCGTTATCTCAATGATGTGCGCAAGATCACAAAAATGATGAACGGGAAGCTAATTTATTCCTGGCTTGTATGGCCATGCAGTGAGTTTTTTTCTCTTAATTATAAGTTAACGAAGAGAATATATTTCATAACTTTTATTTATAATAAAGGTTGATAATTAAAAGCCTATATTTTGTGTGGGTAATTATTAAAATAAGAGAAACGTTTCGCTGGTAATCAAACAAAAAATATTTGCGCAAAGTATTTCCTTTGTCATAAAAATAATACTTCCAGACACTATGAAGTTGTGAAACATAATGTTAACTTCTCCATACTTTGGATAAGGAAATACAGACATGAAAAATCTCATTGCTGAGTTGTTATTTAAGCTTGCCCAAAAAGAAGAAGAGTCGAAAGAACTGTGTGCGCAGGTAGAAGCTTTGGAGATTATCGTCACGGCAATGCTTCGCAATATGGCGCAAAATGACCAACAGAGGTTGATTGATCAGGTAGAGGGGGCGCTGTACGAGGTAAAGCCCGATGCCAGCATTCCTGACGACGATACGGAGCTGCTGCGCAATTATGTAAAGAAGTTATTGAAGCATCCTCGTCAGTAAAAAGTTAATCTTTTCAACAGCTGTCATAAAGCTGTCACGGCCGAGACTTATAGTCGCTTTGTTTTTATTTTTAATGTATTTGTACATGGAGAAAATAAAGTGAAACAAAGCACTATTGCACTGGCACTCTTACCGTTACTGTTTTCCCCTGTGACAAAAGCCCGGACACCAGAAATGCCTGTTCTGGAAAACCGGGCTGCTCAGGGCGATATTACTGCGCCCGGCGGTGCTCGCCGCTTAACGGGTGATCAGACCGCCGCTCTGCGTGATTCTCTTAGCGATAAACCTGCAAAAAATATTATTTTGCTGATTGGCGATGGGATGGGGGACTCGGAAATTACTGCCGCACGCAATTATGCCGAAGGTGCGGGCGGCTTTTTTAAAGGTATCGATGCCTTACCGCTTACCGGACAATACACACACTATGCGCTGAATAAAAAAACCGGCAAACCGGACTACGTCACCGACTCGGCTGCATCAGCAACCGCCTGGTCAACTGGTGTCAAAACCTATAACGGCGCGCTGGGCGTCGATATTCACGAAAAAGATCACCCAACGATTCTGGAAATGGCAAAAGCCGCAGGTCTGGCGACCGGTAACGTTTCTACCGCAGAGTTGCAGGATGCCACGCCCGCTGCGCTGGTGGCGCATGTGACCTCGCGCAAATGCTACGGTCCGAGTGCGACCAGTGAAAAATGTCCGGGTAACGCTCTGGAAAAAGGCGGAAAAGGATCGATTACCGAACAGCTGCTTAACGCCCGTGCCGATGTTACGCTTGGCGGCGGTGCAAAAACCTTTGCTGAAACGGCAACCGCCGGTGAATGGCAGGGAAAAACGCTGCGTGAACAGGCACTGGCGCGTGGTTATCAGTTGGTGAGCGATGCTGCCTCGCTAAATGCGGTGACGGAAGCGAATCAGCAAAAACCCCTATTAGGACTGTTTGCTGACGGCAATATGCCAGTGCGCTGGCAAGGACCGAAAGCAACGTACCACGGTAATATAGATAAGTCCGCAGTCACCTGTACACCTAATCCGCAACGTAATGACAGCGTACCGACCCTGGCGCAGATGACCGACAAAGCCATTGAATTGTTGAGTAAAAATGAGAAAGGCTTTTTCCTGCAAGTTGAAGGTGCATCAATCGATAAACAGGATCACGCTGCGAATCCTTGTGGGCAAATTGGCGAGACGGTCGATCTCGATGAAGCCGTACAACGTGCGCTGGAATTCGCTAAAAAGGATGGCAACACGCTGGTCATAGTCACCGCTGATCACGCCCACGCCAGCCAGATTGTCGCGCCGGACACCAAAGCGCCGGGCCTCACCCAGGCGCTAAATACCAAAGATGGCGCAGTGATGGTGATGAGTTACGGGAACTCCGAAGAGGATTCACAAGAACATACCGGCAGTCAGTTGCGTATTGCAGCGTATGGCCCACATGCCGCCAATGTCGTTGGACTGACCGACCAGACCGATCTCTTCTACACCATGAAAGCCGCCCTGGGGCTGAAATAAAACCGCGCCCGGCGGTGAATTTTCGCTGTCGGGTGGTTTTTTTGCTGTTAGCAACCAGACTTAATGGCAGATCACGGGCGCAAACGCTCATGGTTAAAACATGAAGAGGGATGGTGCTATGAAAATAACATTACTGGTTACCTTGCTTTTCGGACTGGTTTTTTTAACCACCGTCGGCGCTGCCGAGAGAACCTTAACCCCGCAACAACAGCGTATGACCTCCTGTAATCAGCAGGCGACGGCGCAGGCGTTGAAAGGGGATGCTCGTAAGACCTACATGAGTGATTGCCTGAAGAACAGCAAGTCTGCGCCTGGTGAAAAAAGTTTGACGCCACAGCAGCAAAAGATGCGCGAATGTAATAATCAAGCAACGCAACAATCTCTGAAAGGGGATGATCGTAATAAGTTTATGAGCGCCTGCCTCAAGAAAGCCGCCTGATACCTGATAGTGCTAACGGGTGAGCTACGAAAATGGCTCACCCGAAATTTCATACTTCTGCCTTTAGCCCCGTCTCTATAATTTGGGAAAATTGTTTCTGAATGTTCCCAAAAATAATGAATGATGAAAACTTTTTCAAAAAAGCGGCGGCGCATGGGGAGGAACCTCCTTTAACTCCTCAAAACGAACATCAGCGATCCGGGCTGCGCTTCGCCCGTCGCGTCAGACTACCCCGCGCGGTTGGCCTGGCTGGCATGTTCTTACCGATTGCTTCAACGCTGGTTTCGCACCCGCCGCCGGGCTGGTGGTGGCTGGTGTTGGTCGGCTGGGCGTTCGTCTGGCCGCATTTAGCCTGGCAGATAGCGAGCAGGGCCGTCGATCCGCTTAGCCGGGAAATTTACAACTTAAAAACCGATGCAGTATTAGCGGGAATGTGGGTAGGCGTAATGGGCGTAAACGTGCTGCCTTCCACCGCGATGTTGATGATTATGTGTCTGAATTTGATGGGGGCAGGCGGCCCCCGTCTGTTTGTCGCGGGTCTATTGTTGATGGTGGTTTCCTGCCTTGTCACCCTCGAACTGACGGGCATCACCGTGTCGTTCAATAGTGCGCCGCTGGAATGGTGGCTCTCCCTTCCCATTATCGTCATTTATCCTCTGCTGTTTGGCTGGGTCAGCTACCAGACGGCGACTAAACTGGCGGAACATAAACGCAGGTTGCAGGTCATGAGTACCCGCGACGGTATGACGGGCGTGTATAACCGACGTCATTGGGAAACTATGTTACGCAATGAATTTGATAACTGTCGGCGGCATAACCGCGATGCGACATTACTGATTATCGATATCGACCATTTCAAGAGCATCAACGATACCTGGGGCCATGATGTGGGCGATGAAGCGATTGTGGCGCTTACCCGACAGTTACAAATAACCCTGCGCGGTAGCGATGTGATTGGTCGGTTTGGCGGCGATGAGTTTGCGGTAATCATGTCCGGTACGCCAGCTGAGAGCGCCATTACCGCCATGTTACGAGTGCATGAAGGGCTAAATACATTACGTCTGCCGAATACGCCACAGGTAACTTTACGGATTAGTGTTGGGGTTGCGCCGCTGAACCCACAAATGAGTCACTATCGTGAGTGGTTGAAATCGGCAGATTTGGCGCTTTACAAAGCAAAGAAAGCCGGACGTAACCGCACCGAAGTGGCGGCCTGACGTCCGGCAAAAGTCATCAGGATTTACTGAGTTTTTCTGATTTTTCCATACACTTCGTCATCGCTTCGATCACTGCGGCACGGAAGCCTTTCTCTTCCAGTACGCGTACCGCCTCAATGGTGGTGCCTCCCGGTGAGCAGACCATATCTTTCAGTGCCCCTGGATGTTCTCCCGTTTCCAGCACCATTTTTGCGGAACCCATTACCGCCTGAGCGGCAAATTTATACGCCTGGGCGCGTGGCATCCCGCCCAGCACGGCGGCGTCGGCCATCGCTTCGATAAACATAAAGACGTAGGCTGGCGAAGAACCGCTCACACCGACCACCGGGTGGATCATCGGCTCGGCAATTACTTCCGCTTCGCCAAAGCAGCGGAAAATATTCAGCACATCAGCGGTATCTTCTGGGGTTACCAGCGCGTTTGGCGTTACGGAGGTCATCCCGGCATTAACCAGCGCGGGAGTGTTCGGCATGGCGCGGATAATTTTCCGGTCATGGCCCAGCGCGCGGGCAAGCTGGTCGAGTGTGATACCTGCAGCAATAGAAACGACCAGAGAGTCTTTATTCAGGCTGGAGGTGATTTCGCTAAGCACTTTAATCATGATGCCAGGTTTAACGGCGGCAAAAATGATGTCGGCGATTTGCGCTACTTCTTGCGCCGATTCTGCGGCGTTGATGCCGAACTGGTCATGCAGGGCGGCGACTTTATCCGGGGAGGGGGTATATACCCAGATTTGCCCTGGAAGCACCTGACCGCTGGCAATCAGACCGCCGAGAATGGCTTTTCCCATATTGCCGCAGCCAATAAAACCGATTTTCTTTTCCATTGCCTCACTCCTGCCGTGAAATTCATTGTTTTGATAATCGCTGGCAGAAGCATAAACAGAACTATGCCGGAAGGCAAAAGCGCGACACAATAGAGGATTACCCAACAAAGGATGACTTTATGACAATTTGGGTGGATGCCGACGCGTGTCCCAATGTAATTAAAGAGATTTTGTATCGCGCGGCGGAACGTATGCAGATGCCGCTGGTACTGGTAGCAAACCAGAGTTTACGCGTGCCGCCATCGCGATTTATTCGTACGCTGCGCGTCGCGGCAGGTTTCGACGTTGCCGATAACGAAATTGTCCGGCAGTGTGAAGCGGGCGATTTGGTGATCACCGCAGATATACCTTTGGCTGCTGAAGCCATCGAGAAAGGCGCGGCGGCGCTTAATCCTCGCGGCGAACGTTATACGCCAGCGACCATTCGTGAGCGCCTGACGATGCGCGATTTTATGGATACCTTACGTGCCAGTGGGATCCAGACCGGGGGACCAGATAGCCTTTCACAACGTGACCGCCAGGCCTTTGCCGCGGAGCTGGAGAAGTGGTGGCTGGAAGTGCAACGTAGTCGTGGCTAAATGTAATTTATTATTTACACTTCATTCTTGAATATTTATTGGTATAGTAAGGGATGTATTGAGATTTCCACCTTAAGTGGAATTTTTTCTTTACAATCGAAATTGTACTAGTTTGATGGTATGATCGCTATTCTCATGACACCGGCTTTCGCCGCATTGCGACCTATTGGGGAAAACCCACGATGACACAACCTCTTTTTCTGATCGGGCCTCGGGGCTGTGGTAAAACAACGGTCGGAATGGCCCTTGCCGATTCGCTTAACCGTCGGTTTGTTGATACCGATCAGTGGTTGCAATCACAGCTCAATATGACGGTCGCGGAGATCGTCGAAAGGGAAGAGTGGGCGGGATTCCGTGCCAGAGAAACGGCGGCGCTGGAAGCGGTAACTGCGCCATCCACCGTTATCGCTACAGGCGGCGGCATTATTCTGACGGAATTTAATCGTCACTTCATGCAAAATAACGGGATCGTGGTTTATTTGTGTGCGCCAGTATCAGTCCTGGTTAACCGACTGCAAGCTGCACCGGAAGAAGATTTACGGCCAACCTTAACGGGAAAACCGCTGAGCGAAGAAGTTCAGGAAGTGCTGGAAGAACGCGATGTGCTATATCGCGAAGTTGCGCATATTATTATCGACGCAACAAACGAACCCAGCCAGGTGATTTCTGAAATTCGCAGTGCCCTGGCACAGACGATCAATTGTTGATTTTCGAGCGCCTATACTTAACGTTCATCCCGTGAAATAAGGAAGAACGATGCCAACGAAACCGCCTTATCCTCGTGAAGCATATATAGTGACGATTGAAAAAGGAAAACCAGGACAGACGGTAACCTGGTACCAACTCAGAGCCGATCATCCTAAACCAGACTCGTTGATCAGTGAACATCCGACCGCTCAGGAAGCGATGGATGCGAAAAAACGCTATGAGGACCCTGACAAAGAGTGACCGCATCAGACTGCTCGGAAGGGATTCTGAGTGCCACCACAAGGGATCTGCGTCACATTTTTCACAATTCATGTTTTTCAAATAATTAGAATATTAAACAATAACAATCCATTACTGGAATCATTTGGAATCTTTACATTATGCCGTGCAGGTCTGCTGCTACGCTTTTTGTCATTTGTAGCACAGGTAAGTGTCAGCAGTGGTGCTTAGCGCTTGCCCGGTAATTAACGACGAAATAAAAGTAAGGTGGAAGAACAATGAGTGCGTCGTTGGCGATCCTGACCATCGGCATTGTACCTATGCAGGAAGTTTTGCCGCTCCTGACAGAATACATTGACGAAGATAATATTTCCCATCATAGCCTGCTGGGGAAGTTAAGCCGCGAAGAAGTGATGGCGGAGTACGCGCCAGAAGCAGGTGAAGACACAATTCTCACATTATTAAATGACAACCAGCTGGCCCATGTTTCGCGTCGCAAAGTGGAACGAGACCTGCAAGGTGTGGTTGAAGTGCTCGATAATCAGGGTTATGACGTCATTTTATTAATGAGTACAGCAAACATTAGTAGTATGACTGCGCGTAATACGATCTTTCTTGAGCCGTCGCGAATATTGCCTCCGCTGGTTTCCTCTATTGTTGAAGATCATCAGGTGGGGGTTATCGTACCGGTTGAGGAGTTGCTGACCGTTCAGGCGCAAAAATGGCAAATTTTGCAGAAACCGCCAGTATTTTCATTGGGTAACCCCATTCATGATTCGGAACAAAAAATCATTGATGCCGGGAAAGAATTACTGGCAAAAGGTGCAGATGTCATCATGCTGGATTGTTTGGGATTTAACCAGCGTCATCGCGATTTACTGCAAAAACAGCTCGATGTTCCTGTCTTGCTCTCTAACGTATTGATTGCACGGCTGGCTGCGGAATTACTGGTGTAATTTTGCGTGACAGCCAGCGCCTCTGGCCCCTATAGTGAAGTAGATGTTCAACTACCAGACAGGGCCAGTTTATGCTTCAAAGTAATGAGTACTTTTCCGGCAAAGTGAAATCGATCGGCTTTTCCAGCAGCAGCACTGGTCGCGCCAGCGTGGGTGTTATGGTTGAAGGCGAATACACCTTCAGCACCGCTGAGCCTGAAGAGATGACGGTAATCAGTGGCGCGCTGAATGTGTTACTGCCTGACGCGACCGACTGGCAAGTGTATGAAGCCGGTTCGGTGTTTAATGTTCCCGGTCACAGCGAGTTTCATCTGCAAGTTGCCGAACCCACCTCTTATCTGTGCCGCTATCTGTAATTTCTCGCCTTCCCCTTGAACGGGAGGGCATTTTTCTGAAATGTCCTCTCTTTAACCCATAATAATATTTCCTTTGCTAGGATTTTTTCGATTTCCGATATATTCATAATTCATCAAGGTTGATATAAATATCAGCGAAGATCTCCAGATATTGTTGCGGAACTGGCGACGATAAAAGATAAATCAGATGATGAATGGTGGCGTGCATTGCTGCAAAGTCGCAATGATCATTTGCGCCAAACGGCATTGCGCAACGCACATACCCCGGCGTCTTTGTTAACGACATTGACTGAGCCTCAGGATCGGGCGTTGGTTATTAATAATCCACAGTTGGCTGCCGATGTGAAAACGATGTGATTAAAAGAGGATCCATCATTACTCTTATTTGTCGATCAACCCGATCTTTCGCTGTTACGTGATTTAGTGAAAACCGGGGCAACGCGGAAAATTCGCAGTGAAGCGCGTCACCGGCTTGAGGAAAAACAATGACACAACGCCCATGGAGCAAGTTACAACGGGAGATCTATGACATACTGACGCCAACGATCAACCTGCAAATTCACTGTACCCGTTATCCCATGCGCAGCCAAAATGGTGGAAGCACCGATTTACCTCGTTATTGGATCACGTTGGATAAAAACGTGGTCTGGGATTACCCGAAAGACTTTATTGCAGGTAACGGTGGAGTGCGTAATTTTCACGGTGAAACTTGCTGGTATCCATACCTGACGGATATTTGTTCAATTTCAGATTTATTGCGTGAATATATTGATACCCCAAAAGCGGAGCTGTTAACAAAACAATTTACCAGCGATAAATGGGGGTTAGTGAATATTCTGCGTGCTGCTGACAGGCGAATAGGGATGAGACGATTAGATCAGTTACGGCGTAAGACGCATAATATTGCTGCGCTAAAAATTATTGCCCGCCGTAGCGAATGATTATATGCCTGGTGTGGATTCGTACGCCGGATAAGACGCCGCAGGCGTCGCATCCGGCATTAAAGGCAAATCAGCAATTAACGTTGTGCTTCGCCACCTAATCCTTCAATCAGGTTTTGAATTAACGCTGCCAGTTCACCAGTCATCAGGATGAAATCGGCATCAAAGCGCTGGGCGAAATCTTCACGGTCGATATCTTCGTTTTGATCGCGCAGCTCGTCGCAAAACTTCAGACGCTTGAGCGAACCATCGTCGCACATCACAAACTGAATGCGCTGCTGCCAGTCAAGCGCCAGTTTAGTCACCACTTTTCCGGCTTCAATGTGGTTGGTGATCTCTTCGCTGGTCAGATCTTGTTTCTTCGCGCGGATCACGCCGCCATCTTCCAGCAACGATTTCAGCTCGGCTTCATCAAGCAGCTGGAAACCCTGTGCCGTGCTGCCGGAACGTACCCATTCGGTCAGCGTCAGTTCAATCGGGTTTTCCATGCTCAATGGTACAACCGGTAACGACCCCAGGCTTTTACGCAACAGTGCCAGCGTATCTTCCGCTTTTTTGGCGCTGGCGCAGTCCACCATAATCAAACCGTTAACCGTGTCGATCCACATCATTGTCTGGCTAAAACGGCTGAAAGCACGCGGTAGCAGAGAGTGCAGCACTTCGTCTTTCAGCGAATCTTTTTCGGTTTTCTTCAGCTTACGCGCCTGTTCCGCTTCCAGTTTGGCGATTTTCGCTTCCAGCGCCTGTTTAATCACCGGAGACGGGAGGATTTTTTCTTCTTTGCGCGCGCAGATAACAATTTGACCATTGGCAACGTGCGTTAACGCATCGCTGTGCGATCCCATCGGAGGAACCCAGCCCATCTTCGCCATGTCCTGGCTGCCGCATGGGGTAAATGCCATCGAGGCTAGCTGTTTTTCCATCTCTTCTGCACGCAGCAAAATCTCGCGGCTAAGACGGTAAACCATTAAATTTTTGAACCACAGCATGATAATTTCCACGGCCTTGTCGTTAAATTTAGCGGGCATGATAACGAATTGTCGGCGGCCTTGCATTGCCAATCCGGTTGTCCGTCTCTACGCTATTGATATTGAAAAAAATAAGGAGAGTACCGTGCGTATAGGTATCGATTTAGGCGGCACCAAAACTGAAGTGATTGCACTGGGCGATGCAGGGGAGCAGTTGTACCGCCATCGTCTGCCCACGCCGCGTGATGATTACCGGCAGACTATTGAAACGATCGCCACGTTGGTTGATATGGCGGAGCAGGCGACAGGGCAGCGCGGAACGGTAGGTATGGGCATTCCTGGCTCAATTTCGCCTTACACCGGCGTGGTGAAGAATGCCAATTCAACCTGGCTCAACGGTCAGCCATTCGATAAAGACTTAAGCGCGAGGTTGCAGCGGGAAGTGCGGCTGGCAAATGACGCCAACTGTCTGGCGGTTTCAGAAGCAGTAGATGGCGCGGCAGCGGGAGCGCAGACGGTATTTGCCGTGATTATCGGCACGGGATGCGGCGCGGGCGTGGCATTCAATGGGCGGGCGCATATCGGCGGCAATGGCACGGCAGGTGAGTGGGGACACAATCCGCTACCGTGGATGGACGAAGACGAACTGCGTTATCGCGAGGAAGTCCCTTGTTATTGCGGTAAACAAGGTTGTATTGAAACCTTTATTTCGGGCACGGGATTCGCGACGGATTATCGTCGTTTGAGCGGACATGCGCTGAAAGGCAGTGAAATTATCCGCCTGGTTGAAGAAAGCGATCCGGTAGCGGAACTGGCATTGCGTCGCTACGAGCTGCGGCTGGCAAAATCGCTGGCACATGTCGTGAATATTCTCGATCCGGATGTGATTGTCCTGGGGGGCGGGATGAGCAATGTAGACCGTTTATATCAAACGGTTCCGCAGTTGATTAAACAATTTGTCTTCGGCGGCGAATGTGAAACGCCGGTGCGTAAGGCGAAGCACGGTGATTCCAGCGGCGTACGCGGCGCTGCGTGGTTATGGCCACAAGAGTAAAAAACCCAGGCAATTGGCGCATCATGCTTGCCGCGTCTTATCAGGCCTGCAAAATGTGCCGGAACCGCAGGCCGATAACGCGTTCATGCCGCATCCGGCAATAAGCAACGCGCAACGTGACTGCAATCTACCCCACTGGTTTCGCCAGCACCGGACTATCCGCCGCTTGCTGGCGCTTATAGCGACCATACAGCAGCAACGACGACATCGCAGCAAACGAAAGCAGGGCGGCAGGCAGCGCCACGTAATTATATGCCAGCCCCAGCGTCAGCATCATACCACCGCAATATGCGCCGACGGCGCTACCGAGGTTAAACGCTATTTGCCCACCTGCGGCACCTAATAACTCTCCGCCTTTGGCGTTTTGCAGTAACAATATTTGCAGAGGTGCTGAAAGGGCAAATAATCCCGCGCAACAAATAAAAGCAAAAATAAGCGACGTTATTTTCATGCCGCCGCAGAAAAAAAGCATCAGCAGTGCCAGTACAATGATAAAGTCAGTCACTGCTGCAATGCGCAGTGGTGAATAACGTCCTGAAATCCGGCCACTTAGCACATTCCCCAGCACCATCCCTAGCCCCACTAACATCATAATAAAGGTCATCGCCGTTTCCGAAAAACCGGAAATAAACATCATGTATGGCTTTACGTAGCTGAACCAGGCAAACACACCTGCGTTGCCAAACATCGTAGCGGCGAAAATTAACCACGGGGCAGGGCTGCGTAAAAAGTGAAATTGTTCGCGTAGTTTTCCTTTCGCCTCGTCGCGAATATCCGGCACCCAAAAATAGACCGATGCCATCACCGCAATATTAAAAACAGCGATCAACAAAAAGGTGTAGCGCCAGCTAAATTCCTGACTTAAATACGTTCCCAGTGGAATGCCCAGCAAATTGGCGACTGTCATCCCGGAAACCATCCCTGCCACGGCGGCGGTGACTTTGCCGGGTTTGATAATTTTTGATAACACGATCGCGCCGACGCCAAAAAATGCACCATGCGGAAAGCCGGAAACCAGCCGACCAATGGCGAGCATCAGGTAAGACGAAGAGAGCGTGAACATGGCGTTACCAATGACGCACAACGCCACCAGAAACAACAAGATATGTTTGAGTGAGTAGCGGCTGGAAAAGAGTGCGATGATTGGCGCACCGACCACCACCCCCAGCGCATAATACGAGATCATATGCCCGGCGGCAGGAATCGAAATTCCTACGTTATGCGCCAGCTCCGTGAGCACGCCCATAATGCCAAATTCGGCCATTCCCAAACCAAACGTGCCCAGAGCCAAAGATAAAATGACTTTTTTCATACCACCATCACAACCACCAGAACGGCTACTAATCACCGTAGCCAATAAAGTGATAGCTTGCAGGATAACGACCAGCGAGGCCAAGAGATAATTCGCCCCTCTGTATTCATTATCCTGCTGAATAGTTATTTCACTGCAAACGCACTTTCCAGTTTGCTGTAGCCCAGTCCGTTGATCTTCTTCACTTTGATCTGCACCGGAATACGCTCTTTCATCGCTTCAACGTGGCTAATCACACCGATGGTTTTGCCACTGGCATTCAGGGCATCCAGCGCATCAAGGGCGGTATCCAGCGTTTCGCTATCCAGTGTGCCAAAACCTTCATCAAGGAACAGCGAGTCAATACGCGTTTTATGGCTGACCAGATCTGAAAGCGCCAGTGCCAGCGCCAGACTGACGAGGAAACTTTCGCCGCCGGAAAGGGTACGGGTATCGCGTACCGCATCTGCCTGCCAGGTATCAACAACCTCGACTTCCAGCGCCTCGCTGGCTTTGCGCTGTAACAGATAGCGCCCGTGCAGCCGGGTAAGTTGCTGATTAGCGAGATGGACTAAATTATCCAGCGTCAGCCCCTGGGCAAACTTGCGGAATTTATCGCCCTCTTTGGAACCTATTAGCGAATTCAGATATCCCCAGTCCTCAACCTGCTGCGTCATTTGAGCAATTTGCTGCATTAAGGTTTGTTGTTGCTGACGGTTGTCTGCATCCTGCTTCAGCTGCTGGCGAATCTCGCCCTGACTGGTGGTATTTTCACGCAACTTTTGCTGAGTTTGCGCTAACTCTTGCTGAATCTGCTCCACCGTCACACTGAGATCCAGGCCGTCAGGTCGGTGTTGCTGATGCTGTGCCAGCGCTTCTGCTGTCTGAGTGACCAGCGTTTGCGCCTGACGGCGCTGGTTTTCCAGATTCTGCTTGAGCTGTTCCAGTTGCGTTAGTGTTTGTTCATCCATTAGCGCCGCAAGGAACGCCTGCTGATCGTCAAAGACGCTGGCCTGTAGCGCGGTGTCAAACTGCGCCTGGGCTTTTTGCAGACTTTGCGCCGCCAGAATGTCCTGTTGCTGTAACGTCTGCTGCTGGCTGTGTAATGCGAGACATTGTTCATGAACCTGCCGCCAGTTTTCCAGCACCACAGTTTCTTCGCTGTGCGGGAGTTCATCACTTTGCGGCAACGTTTCCAGAATCGGCGTCAGTTGCTGAATACGGTTTTGCAGCGCGGTTAATTCGTTCTGGCGTTGCTGCCAGCGCTGCGCTTCTTGCTGACGCGCCGCCAACCAGCTCTCTTCTTCATCTTCCTGTGGCAATGTCAGTGCATAACCCGCCAATGCCGTTAAGAGCTGCTGCTGGCGTTGTTCAATTTGCTGTTGATACTGGATAATTTGCTGATTATGCGCGGCAATCTGCCCTTGTAATTCATGCCGTTGGCTGAGTAACCGCAGCTGGCGTTCGTGCTCATCTTGTGCATCCAGCCACGGTTGAATATCGTCCTGTGGCTGCAAGGTGATATTGAGGCTGGCCATGACGGCTTGCCATTGTTGAGTAAGTGCTTGCTCATCTTGTCGGAGGCTTTGCGCTTCGTTTTCATCACGCTGAAGTTGCTTTGTTAAGGCGTCCAGTTGCCCACGTAGCGTCGCACCTTCTTCACCGAGCTTTTTAACTTCGTTTTCCAGCGCCAGTAATCGAGACTGATTAACGCCAGGCTCCAGCGCCTGATACGCCTCGACCGCCGGGTGGCTGGTGGAACCACAAAGTGGACAAGGCTGACCCGCCTGTAACTGCGCGCGCTGGGCTTCCAGCGTTTTGATGCGTGCTTCCTGCTCGCAAATGGTTTTGACATCGGCAAGTTGCTGCATCTTTTCTTTATAACGCTGGCGCATTTCGTTAAGTGCGGCGTTACGTTGCGTCTGTTCCAGAGTGACATTCTGGATAGCGACCTGTAACTGCGCCAGACGTTTTTGTTGGGGAACAATCTGTCCATGCAGCGCGACCAGGCGCTGACGCAGTGGGCGTTGATCAGCATGTTGCGCCTGGGCGCTAGCAACTTCATCGGCGGTTAACGTCAACGTGATCGCCGCAAGCGCATTAAGTTTTTGCTCAGCATGGGTTAACTGTTGCTGCCATTGCCGCAGATGCTCGCGATCGCTGGTTTGTTGGGAGAACTGCGCACGCCAACCCGCCAGTTCGTTGTTCCACTGACGGAAACGGTCGTGTTCCTGTAACCAGGCATTCAGGCTTTGTTGCTGCTGCTGTAATTCTGCAGACTGCTTCGCCGCGTGGTGACGAATGTTCGCACGAAGCGCCATTGTGCTCTGTAAGCGAGTATTTACTTCTTCAATCTGCTGGCGAGTATGCGCCAGCGCCGTGCTGTGTTCTGCGATGCGTTCCCAGTGCGGACGAAGATTTCGTGCCGGTTGTGCCAGACTGAGCGCCGCAAGTTGAGGTTGCGCTTTTTCTTCTTCGGCTAATGCCTGTTGCAAGGCCTGTTGACGGCGGCTGGCTTCTTGCTGCAATTCGTCCAGACGCGTTAACCAGTTTAGTGATTGTTGTTCTTGCTGCTGCGCGGTAAGTAACTGTTTTTCTTCGTCAGTAAGTACCTGCAAACTCGCTGTCAGCGATTGCACTTGTTCTGGCGTGAGCAACGCGACGCCGCTGGCCTGCGCTTGCAGCTTCTCCAGCTCTGTGCGGGCCGATTTGTGCTGCTCAAAAACCATCGCAGAGATTTTCCCGTAGATTTCAGTGCCGGTTAACTCCTCGAGCAATTCCGCGCGTTCTTTGGGTTTGGCATTCAGGAAGGCAGCAAATTGCCCCTGCGAAAGCAGCATCGAACGGGTGAAGCGCCCGTAATCCAGTCCGGTTAACGTCGCCGTCAGTTCCAGCTTATCTTTCACTTTGTCGGCGAGAATTTTGCCGTCTGCGCAGCGCGCCAGCTCTACGCGTGGCACCTGCAAATTACCGTCCGGCTGGTTACGCGCCCGATTCTGGCTCCAGAACGCGCGATACGCTTCACCTTTGACTTCAAACTCCACTTCCGCCAGACATTCGGCGGTATCGCGAGTCATGAGATCATTTTGCGATTGTGAAACGTTAGAGAGGCGCGGGGTTTCGTGATACAGCGCCAGACAAATGGCGTCCAGCAGGGTGGTTTTCCCCGCACCGGTTGGGCCGGTAATAGCAAACAGCCCGTTGCTGGCGAACGGCTCGCGGGTGAAATCAATCTTCCATTCGCCTTTTAATGAGTTCAGGTTTTTCAGGCGCAGGCTGAGAATTTTCATGCTTCGTGTTCTCCGGCGAGGCTATGCAATGTCGTGGCGAAAAGATGCTGCAGACGTTGCTGCTGTGATTCATCCAGTTCTTCCAGTGCCAGACGGCGATTGAACACCTCTTCGACGCTGAGTTCGCTGAGGGTTTCACGCTGTTGGCTGGCTAACACACGCTCGCGCTGTTCACGACTCCGGCGTACCAGCAATACTTCGACAGGCAATGATTCGGTTAATGCCTGGATTTTGCGCTGAATATCATGCAGATACTCATCAGTAGTGATTTCGATATCCAGCCAGACAGGCGGCTCCTGTGATACATCGCGCCACTGTTCCAGCTGTGCGGTAATCGACGCCAGATCGCCTTTCAGCACCGCCATGGGTTGCGTTACCGGTACGTTCAGGTTTTCCACGTTCTCTAATTTGCCGTTTGAAAATGTCACCAGATGGACATATTTACTCTTACCGCATTCATCAAAACTCAGTGGTATGGGGGAACCGCAATAGCGAACATGTTCCATGCCGCCAATAATCTGCGCGCGGTGAATATGCCCGAGCGCGATGTAGTCGGCTGGTGGAAAGTTTTGTGCCGGAAACGCGTCCAGCGTGCCAATATAAATGTCACGCACGGCGTCACTTTTACTGGCACCCACGGTCGTTAAATGTCCCGTGGCGATGATGGGCAGAGGCTGATCGCCGCGCAGTTTGCAGGCATCGGCATAATGTTGTTGATAATAATCAGTAATAGCCGCCAGCAAATGCTGCTGTTTTTCAATACCGTTAAGCCCCGCCTGGCTGGTAATAATGTCACGCGGGCGTAAAAAAGGTATGGGACACAGCACTGCGCCTGGCGTCCCGTCGCGACGAGGCAAGATTTGCGGCGCATGTCCGGCGCTGGCGACCACGGTAGTATTGAGGAACGCCATGATATCGCGCGATTCATTCAGCGTGGCGACCGAGTCATGGTTTCCTGCCAGTACCACCAGATGACAGCCAGTTTGCTGTAAATTGACAACAAAACGGTTGTATAACGTGCGGGCGTAACTGGGCGGCGAGCCGGTATCGAAAACATCACCGGCAACAATAATCGCATCCACCTGATGGATCTGTGCTGTCTCCAGCAGCCAGTCAAGAAAAGCCTGATGTTCGGCTTCGCGGCTCTTACTGTAGAAGTTCTGGCCGAGATGCCAGTCTGAGGTGTGAAGGATGCGCATAACGGTTCCCTGGCGAAAAAGCATGGGCGCGATTATACCCAAACAGATGTGCCATTTGCTTTTTTCTGCGCCACGGAAATCAATAACCTGAAGATATGTGCGACGAGCTTTTCATAAATCTGTCATAAATCTGACGCATAATGACGTCGCATTAATGATCGCAACCTATTTATTACAACAGGGCAAATCATGGCGAGACGTATTCTGGTCGTAGAAGATGAAGCACCAATTCGCGAAATGGTCTGCTTCGTGCTCGAACAAAATGGCTTTCAGCCGGTCGAAGCGGAAGATTATGACAGTGCTGTGAATCAACTGAATGAACCCTGGCCGGATTTAATTCTCCTTGACTGGATGTTACCTGGCGGCTCCGGTATCCAGTTCATCAAACACCTCAAGCGCGAGTCGATGACCCGGGATATTCCAGTGGTGATGTTGACCGCCAGAGGGGAAGAAGAAGATCGCGTGCGCGGCCTTGAAACCGGTGCGGATGACTATATCACCAAGCCGTTTTCGCCGAAGGAGCTGGTGGCGCGAATCAAAGCGGTAATGCGCCGTATTTCGCCAATGGCGGTGGAAGAGGTGATCGAGATGCAGGGGCTAAGTCTCGACCCGACATCTCACCGGGTGATGGCGGGCGAAGAACCGCTGGAGATGGGGCCGACAGAATTTAAACTGCTGCACTTTTTTATGACGCATCCTGAGCGCGTGTACAGCCGCGAGCAGCTGTTAAACCACGTCTGGGGAACCAACGTGTATGTGGAAGATCGTACAGTCGATGTCCACATTCGTCGCCTGCGTAAAGCACTGGAGCCCGGCGGGCATGACCGCATGGTGCAGACCGTGCGCGGTACAGGATATCGTTTTTCAACCCGCTTTTAACGCCTTGCTCATCGGACGCAGAGCAGGGCTTATGAATTCTTAACTGGAGTATCTTACGTGCTGGAACGGCTGTCGTGGAAAAGGCTGGTGCTGGAGCTGCTACTTTGCTGCCTCCCGGCTTTCATCCTGGGTGCATTTTTTGGTTACCTGCCCTGGTTTTTGCTGGCATCGGTAACGGGACTGCTTATCTGGCATTTCTGGAATTTATTGCGCCTTTCATGGTGGCTGTGGGTGGATCGTAGTATGACCCCGCCACCGGGGCGTGGTAGCTGGGAACCGCTGCTATACGGATTACACCAGATGCAGTTGCGAAATAAAAAACGCCGCCGCGAACTGGGCAATCTGATTAAACGCTTTCGTAGCGGCGCGGAGTCGCTGCCTGATGCGGTGGTGCTGACCACGGAAGAGGGCGGTATTTTCTGGTGTAATGGTCTGGCGCAACAAATTCTTGGTTTGCGCTGGCCGGAAGATAACGGGCAGAACATCCTTAATCTGCTTCGTTATCCGGAGTTTACGCAATATCTGAAAACGCGTGATTTTTCTCGCCCGCTCAATCTGGTGCTCAATACCGGGCGGCATCTGGAAATTCGCGTCATGCCTTATACCCACAAACAGTTGCTGATGGTGGCGCGTGATGTGACGCAAATGCATCAACTGGAAGGGGCGCGGCGTAACTTTTTTGCCAACGTGAGCCATGAGTTACGTACGCCATTGACCGTGTTACAGGGTTACCTGGAGATGATGGATGAGCAACCGCTGGAAGGCGCGGTACGTGAAAAAGCGTTGCACACCATGCGCGAGCAGACACAGCGGATGGAAGGGCTGGTGAAGCAATTGCTGACGCTGTCGAAAATAGAAGCCGCACCGACGCAGTTGCTCAATGAAAAGGTTGATGTGCCGATGATGCTGCGCGTTGTTGAGCGCGAGGCTCAGACTCTGAGTCAGAAAAAACAGACATTTACCTTTGAGATAGATAACGGCCTCAAGGTGTCAGGCAGCGAAGATCAGCTACGCAGTGCGATTTCGAACCTGGTCTATAACGCCGTGAATCATACGCCGGAAGGCACGCATATCACCGTACGCTGGCAGCGAGTGCCGCATGGTGCCGAATTTAGCGTTGAAGATAACGGACCGGGCATTGCACCGGAGCATATTCCGCGCCTGACCGAGCGTTTTTATCGCGTTGATAAAGCGCGTTCCCGGCAAACCGGTGGTAGCGGATTAGGGTTAGCGATCGTGAAACATGCGGTGAATCATCACGAAAGTCGCCTGAATATTGAGAGTACAGTAGGAAAAGGTACACGTTTCAGTTTTGTTATCCCGGAACGTTTAATTGCCAAAAACAGCGATTAATTCGCCTTTGTCATCTTTTATTGCCATAAGCCAGCCGATGCTGGCTTATTTTCTTTGCAGTCGAAATACGGGCGTTAGATTTTACAATGGTTGGTGATTTTTTGTTCGCATGATTAGCCATGTCTTTTTCATTGAAATAGTGTTTTATACTGGTTGGTGATTTCTTATCGCTATATACCTCTGGTTTTTAGATCCCTTCTTGCTTTAAAACGTTATAAGCGTTTAAATTGCGCTTCAGGTGCTGTCATACTGACTGCATTTACGCGGTAAATCGAAAAACTATTCTTCGCCGCGCCTGGTTGGGAGTATTTCCCGCTAAAATTGTTTAAATATACCGCTGTATCATCCCCAGGGATTGGCACAAAAATTTAACGTTACAACACCACATCCACAGGCAGTATGATTTATGACCCATCAATTAAGATCGCGCGATATCATCGCTCTGGGCTTTATGACATTTGCGTTGTTCGTCGGCGCAGGTAACATTATTTTCCCTCCAATGGTCGGCTTGCAGGCAGGCGAACACGTCTGGACTGCGGCATTCGGTTTCCTCATTACTGCCGTTGGCCTACCGGTGTTAACGGTGGTGGCGCTGGCGAAAGTTGGCGGCGGTGTTGACAGCCTCAGCACGCCAATCGGTAAAGTCGCTGGCGTACTGCTGGCAACGGTGTGTTACCTGGCGGTGGGGCCGCTTTTCGCTACGCCGCGTACAGCTACCGTTTCTTTTGAAGTGGGCATTGCGCCGCTGACGGGTGATTCCGCGTTGCCGCTGTTTATCTACAGCCTGGTTTATTTCGCTATCGTTATTCTGGTTTCGCTCTATCCGGGCAAGCTGCTGGATACCGTGGGCAACTTCCTTGCGCCGCTGAAAATTATCGCGCTGGTCATCCTGTCTGTTGCCGCAATTATCTGGCCGGCGGGTTCTATCAGCACGGCGACTGAGGCTTATCAAAACGCTGCGTTTTCTAACGGCTTCGTCAACGGCTATCTGACCATGGATACGCTGGGCGCAATGGTGTTTGGTATCGTTATTGTTAACGCGGCGCGTTCTCGTGGCGTTACCGAAGCGCGTCTGCTGACCCGTTATACCGTCTGGGCTGGCCTGATGGCGGGTGTTGGTCTGACTCTGCTGTATCTGGCGCTGTTCCGTCTGGGTTCAGACAGCGCGTCGCTGGTCGATCAGTCTGCAAACGGTGCGGCGATCCTGCATGCTTACGTTCAGCATACCTTTGGCGGCGGCGGTAGCTTCCTGCTGGCGGCGTTAATCTTCATCGCCTGCCTGGTCACGGCGGTTGGCCTGACCTGTGCTTGTGCAGAATTCTTCGCCCAGTACGTACCGCTCTCTTATCGTACGCTGGTGTTTATCCTCGGCGGCTTCTCGATGGTGGTGTCTAACCTCGGCTTGAGCCAGCTGATTCAGATCTCTGTACCGGTGTTGACCGCCATTTATCCGCCGTGTATCGCACTGGTTGTATTAAGTTTTACACGCTCATGGTGGCATAATTCGTCCCGCGTGATTGCTCCGCCGATGTTTATCAGCCTGCTTTTTGGTATTCTCGACGGGATCAAGGCATCTGCATTCAGCGATATCTTACCGTCCTGGGCGCAGCGTTTACCGCTGGCCGAACAAGGTCTGGCGTGGTTAATGCCAACAGTGGTGATGGTGGTTCTGGCCATTATCTGGGATCGTGCGGCAGGTCGTCAGGTGACCTCCAGCGCTCACTAAATCACTGAACATTTGTTTTAACCACGGGGCTGCGATGCCCCGTGGTTTTTTATTGTGTTGATGGGTTAGGAATTGATGGAAAGTAAGAACAAGCTAAAGCGTGGGCTAAGTACCCGACACATACGCTTTATGGCACTGGGTTCAGCAATTGGCACCGGGCTGTTTTACGGTTCGGCAGATGCCATCAAAATGGCCGGTCCAAGCGTGTTGTTGGCCTATATTATCGGTGGTATCGCGGCGTATATCATTATGCGCGCGCTGGGGGAAATGTCGGTACATAACCCGGCCGCCAGCTCTTTCTCGCGTTATGCGCAGGAAAACCTCGGACCGCTGGCAGGTTACATTACCGGCTGGACCTACTGCTTTGAAATCCTAATTGTCGCCATCGCCGATGTGACCGCTTTTGGTATCTATATGGGGGTCTGGTTCCCGACGGTGCCGCACTGGATTTGGGTACTGAGCGTGGTGCTGATCATTTGCGCCGTAAACCTGATGAGCGTGAAGGTATTCGGTGAGCTGGAGTTCTGGTTCTCGTTCTTTAAAGTCGCCACTATCATCATCATGATTGTCGCCGGTTTCGGCATCATCATCTGGGGAATTGGCAACGGCGGGCAACCGACCGGTATTCATAACCTGTGGAGCAACGGCGGCTTCTTCAGTAACGGCTGGCTTGGTATGGTGATGTCGTTGCAAATGGTGATGTTTGCTTACGGTGGGATCGAAATTATCGGGATTACCGCCGGTGAAGCGAAAGATCCTGAGAAATCGATTCCGCGTGCGATTAACTCCGTGCCGATGCGTATTCTGGTGTTCTACGTCGGTACGCTGTTCGTCATAATGTCTATCTACCCGTGGAATCAGGTTGGCACTGCCGGTAGCCCGTTCGTGCTGACGTTCCAGCATATGGGCATTACCTTTGCCGCCAGCATTCTTAACTTTGTTGTGCTGACCGCTTCGCTGTCGGCAATTAACAGTGACGTATTTGGCGTAGGCCGTATGCTCCACGGTATGGCAGAGCAGGGCAGCGCGCCAAAAATTTTCAGCAAAACCTCGCGTCGCGGTATTCCGTGGGTTACGGTGCTGGTGATGACTACCGCGCTGCTATTTGCGGTGTATCTGAACTACATCATGCCGGAAAACGTCTTCCTGGTGATCGCTTCGCTGGCAACCTTCGCCACGGTGTGGGTGTGGATTATGATCCTGCTGTCGCAAATCGCCTTCCGTCGCCGTTTGCCTCCAGAAGAAGTTAAGGCGCTGAAATTTAAAGTGCCGGGTGGGGTAGCAACGACCATCGGCGGTTTGATTTTCCTGCTCTTTATTATCGGGTTGATTGGTTATCACCCGGATACGCGTATCTCGCTGTACGTTGGTTTCGCGTGGATTGTTGTGCTGTTGATTGGCTGGATGTTTAAACGCCGCCACGATCGTCAGCTGGCTGAAAACCAGTAATCCTTGCGTTCTGTAAGCCGGTTCAGGAGGAAATCCTGATCCGGCTATTCCGAAAGTTATCCGCCCCCGTCCTCCTCCCCCAAATATCCTTCAGATGATGAGTGATCCTGCATTAGGCTATGGCAAGGTGATCAGATTTTCATCACAGGGGAATTATGATGTTAAATGCATGGCACCTGCCGGTGCCCCCATTTGTTAAACAAAGCAAAGATCAACTGCTCATTACGCTGTGGCTGACGGGCGAAGACCCACCGCAGCGCATTATGCTGCGTACAGAACACGACAACGAAGAAACGTCAGTAGCGATGCATAAGCAGCGCAGTCAGCCGCAGCCTGGCGTTACCGCATGGCGGGCGGCGATCGATCTCTCCAGCGGGCAACCTCGGCGGCGTTATAGTTTCAAATTACTGTGGCACGATCGCCAGCGTTGGTTTACACCGCAGGGCTTCAGCCGAATGCCGCCAGCACGACTGGAGCAGTTTGCTGTCGATGTCCCGGATATCGGCCCACAATGGGCTGCGGATCAGATTTTTTATCAGATCTTCCCTGATCGTTTCGCCCGTAGTCTTCCTCGTGAAGCTGAACAGGATCATGTTTATTACCATCACGCAGCCGGACAAGAGATCATATTGCGTGACTGGGATGAACCGGTCACGGCGCAGGCGGGCGGATCAACGTTCTATGGCGGCGATCTGGACGGTATCAGCGAAAAACTGCCGTATCTGAAAAAGCTCGGCGTGACGGCGCTGTATCTTAACCCGGTGTTTAAAGCCCCCAGCGTACATAAATACGATACAGAGGATTATCGCCACGTCGATCCGCAGTTTGGCGGCGACGGAGCGTTGCTGCGTTTGCGACACCATACGCAGCAGCTGGGAATGCGGCTGGTGCTGGATGGCGTGTTTAACCACAGTGGCGATTCCCATGCCTGGTTTGACAGGCACAATCGTGGCACGGGTGGTGCTTGTCACAACCCCGAATCGCCCTGGCGCGACTGGTACTCGTTTAGTGACGATGGCACGGCGCTCGACTGGCTGGGCTATGCCAGCTTGCCGAAACTGGATTATCAGTCGGAAAGTCTGGTGAATGAAATTTATCGCGGGGAAGACAGTATTGTCCGCCACTGGCTGAAAGCGCCGTGGAATATGGACGGCTGGCGGCTGGATGTGGTGCATATGCTGGGGGAAGCGGGTGGGGCGCGCAATAATTTGCAGCACGTTGCCGGGATCACCGAAGCGGCGAAAGAAACCCAGCCGGAAGCGTATATCGTTGGAGAGCATTTTGGCGATGCACGGCAATGGTTACAGGCCGATGTGGAAGATGCCGCCATGAACTATCGTGGCTTCACATTCCCGTTGTGGGGATTTCTTGCCAATACCGACATCTCTTATGATCCGCAGCAAATTGACGCCCAAACCTGTATGGCCTGGATGGATAATTACCGCGCCGGACTTTCTCATCAACAGCAACTGCGTATGTTTAATCAGCTCGATAGCCACGATACTGCGCGATTTAAAACGCTGCTCGGTCGGGATATTGCGCGCCTGCCGCTGGCGGTGGTCTGGTTGTTCACCTGGCCTGGTGTACCGTGCATTTATTACGGTGATGAAGTGGGACTGGATGGTAAAAACGATCCGTTTTGCCGTAAGCCGTTCCCCTGGCAGGTGGAAAAGCAGGATACGGCGTTATTCGCGCTGTACCAGCGAATGATTGCGCTGCGTAAGAAAAGTCAGGCGCTGCGTCGTGGCGGCTGTCAGGTGCTGTATGCGGAAGATAACGTGGTGGTATTTGTCCGCGTGCTGAATCAGCAGCGTGTACTGGTGGCAATCAACCGTGGCGAGGCCTGTGAAGTGGTGCTACCCGCGTCACCGTTGCTTAATGTTGCGCAATGGCAACGCAAAGAAGGCCATGGGCAACTGACAGACGGGATTCTGGCTTTGCCTGCCATTTCGGCTACGGTGTGGATCAACTAAAGCATCTGTTTTATTTGTTACGTCGTTAGTCACCAGCCCTGACACTACGCAGCGAAAAAGCTGCTCAATGTCAGGGCTGAATTTGTTAAATATTTGTCCCGATCGATATGAGCGATTTTTGGTATTCTTTGCCCATGATGTTATGTACAACATGCTCCAGGATAACCCTGTAGTGGAGCAAAGATATGACAATTTCAAATTCGAATTTATTAAAACCGTTTATTACTGGTACTGAGTTGCCACCTTTTAAAGAGAATGTTTTTTCTAAAACAGAAGAACAATTTAAAAAAAGCCCCCATGGCAAATTGCTTTTCATTTCCGGAAATGAAAATTTAGTAAACATTTCAGCGGAAAAAATCGATGAAATAAAAAATAGCAAAGATTTCTTTTCAAACATTGTAAATATAATAATTTTACTCATTAAGCATCCTGATAAAATTCTGCCCATTCTTCATGGTTGTCCTGCAGAGTCCATCGAACTCATTAAGAATGCGAAACGAACGGGGCAATGGTCATATGAGATGACTGATAAGAACGGGCAGAATATTGAAGTGTCCTATATTTTCACTGATACCATAGATGATAAATCTGATGGAAAATTATGCTTAAAAATCTGTAACTCTTGCAACCAAAATGATTCTAGTACACATGAATATAAAATAGATCATCAACAGTTGAAAAATCACATAAGGCAACTTGAGGAGTGGGCCCTTCTTGAAAAGTTTTATGATAACAACGCTTATTATTCTAAACGTACAAAACAATTAGAGAAGAAAATTGCCGATGCGGGGTTTATAACAGGGAAGGTTAATGCCAATAACTTTAATGTAAAAGAGTTTAAAGACGATATAGCCTCGATGCTTTGTGAACAGCCCCCCATGCGTACACACCAGATTTCTTCATCCGGATACTTATCTGCCGATAAAGTGCCTGATCTCTATAAGACAAATTTGAAAGACGCGCAGAGAGATCTGAAAACAACACCGGTTGACATCGATGGTGTTAGTCTAAAATCAAAAACTCGGGAAAAAATTGCGGAAAAAATTGCGAAAAAAACTGAGGAAAAAATTGCGAAACAAAATGCGAAGACCATTGAGGAGAAGAATAGTGAAAAAAACAAGAAAGAAACAAATCCTGAGGATAATTTTGTCTTAAAATTCTCACCGGAAGAAATCAATGAGATGCTCCTGGATTACAGCGATGAAGAACAAAAAAAATTAAGACCTTTTTTCACTAGTGATCACATCTATTGTTTGTTTGATGCTTTTAGTCAGGGTTTGCATAATGTTGCTCGTAATGGCAGTCCACGGTATACAGGTTTACTACATCAAATAGCATCCAACTCTGAGATATTACAAGATTTTGATCAACAATTGTTCTGGCGCACGTTTTCAGGAGGAGTCTTCCATCGACGTATCTCTGTGAACAGCGAGCCAGAAAAGACAGATGTATGGCGATTCAGTACACAATTTGATTTTCCACATATAAATGACAACGGAGAGTTGTCCAGAACGGTACTCATGTTCGAGGGGGTTGCTGAAAGCAACTTTAAAGATATCGCCAATCATTCCAGCGAATGTTTTTCTTACAGTTGTTATGCCGCTCCGCTGGATGCGAATGCTAAAAAATAGTGACGCCGGAGCTTGAAGTTTCAGAGCGCCTTGCGTGACGCCTGCGCCATCATCCGCGGATAAAACTGCCAGAAGCGGGTTTCGAGAGCATCGTAATGGGCGTCTAAATCGTACCAGGAGTCACGCAGGGCATCCAGACGTGGGCGACGGCTTGCCATGCCGTTTAACACGTTCTGGATGAAATCCATATCGCGATAGCGCACCAGCCACTGCTCTGACCACAAGTAATTGTTCAGATTGATAAAACGTGGCGGTGAGTCCGGCAAAATCGTCATCACTTGCTCGCGGGCATAACAGACAAATTCCTGTAGCGGAAAGTCCGGCGACAGCTGCGACCAGTGGCGGGAAAGAAAGTGATCCCACATGACATCCAGCGTAATAGGCGCAACGCGGCGCGTTTCACTACGAAACCATTCCCGTGCTTCGCGGACTTCCGGCAGATTGTCGGTTAGTACATCAATGCGCCGATGCATATGAATGCCAGCCACGACGTCGGGCGGAAAACTTTCTTCAGGATTTCCGCGTACGAAATCAGCCAGCAAATTGCCGGAAAGCGAGCTTTCCGCGAGATGGGCTAAATGCAGGTGAGCTAAAAAATTCATCGATTATATTCTATCCAAAGGGGGGTAAAGGTTGCAGGGAGAGCGCCCCGGCACTAGACTACCCGCCTCTTATTTTAGTCTGAGTCAGTGTCATGCGCGTTACCGATTTCTCCTTTGAATTGCCCGAATCCCTGATTGCCCACTATCCCATGCCTGAACGCAGTAGCTGTCGTTTACTGTCGCTGGACGGGCCGACGGGCGCGCTGACGCACGGTACTTTCACCGATTTACTCGATAAGCTCAACCCCGGCGATCTTCTGGTTTTTAATAATACCCGCGTGATCCCGGCGCGTCTGTTTGGGCGTAAAGCCAGCGGCGGCAAGATTGAAGTGCTGGTTGAGCGGATGCTCGACGACAAACGCATTCTTGCGCATATTCGCGCCTCGAAAGCGCCAAAACCTGGCGCAGAACTGCTGCTGGGCGATGACGAAAGTATTAACGCAACAATGACCGCGCGCCACGGCGCACTGTTTGAAGTCGAATTTAATGATGATCGTTCGGTACTGGATATCCTCAACAGCATCGGCCATATGCCGCTGCCGCCGTATATCGACCGTCCGGACGAAGACGCTGACCGCGAACTTTATCAAACCGTTTATAGCGAAAAACCGGGCGCGGTTGCAGCCCCGACCGCTGGTCTGCATTTTGACGAACCTTTGCTGGAAAAATTACGCGCCAAAGGCGTGGAGATGGCGTTTGTCACCCTGCACGTTGGTGCGGGCACCTTCCAGCCGGTGCGCGTCGACACCATTGAAGATCACATCATGCACTCGGAATACGCTGAAGTACCGCAGGATGTGGTAGACGCGGTACTGGCGGCGAAAGCGCGCGGTAACCGGGTGATTGCGGTTGGCACCACCTCGGTACGTTCGCTGGAAAGCGCGGCCCAGGCGGCGAAAAACGATCTCATCGAACCGTTCTTTGACGATACCCAAATCTTTATCTATCCCGGCTTCCAGTACAAAGTGGTCGATGCGCTGGTGACGAACTTCCACCTTCCTGAATCGACGCTGATTATGCTGGTTTCGGCATTTGCCGGCTATCAACACACTATGAACGCCTATAAAGCGGCGGTAGAAGAGAAATATCGCTTTTTTAGTTACGGTGATGCGATGTTTATCACGTACAATCCGCAGGCAATTAATGAGCGCGTCGGGGAGTAATTCCGCGGCGCTGGTTTAAACGTTGGACTGTTTTTCTGACGTAGTGGAGAAAAAATGAAATTTGAACTGGACACCACCGACGGTCGCGCACGCCGTGGCCGCCTGGTCTTTGATCGTGGCGTAGTGGAAACGCCTTGTTTTATGCCTGTTGGCACTTACGGCACCGTAAAAGGGATGACGCCGGAAGAAGTTGAAGCCACTGGCGCGCAAATTATCCTCGGCAACACCTTCCACCTGTGGCTGCGCCCGGGCCAGGAAATCATGAAACTGCACGGCGATCTGCACGATTTTATGCAGTGGAAGGGACCGATTCTTACCGACTCCGGCGGCTTCCAGGTCTTCAGCCTTGGTGATATTCGTAAAATCACCGAACAGGGCGTTCACTTCCGTAACCCGATCAACGGCGACCCGATTTTCCTCGACCCGGAAAAGTCGATGGAGATTCAGTACGATCTTGGTTCGGATATCGTCATGATCTTTGATGAGTGTACGCCGTATCCTGCTGACTGGGATTACGCAAAACGCTCCATGGAGATGTCTCTGCGTTGGGCGAAGCGTAGCCGTGAGCGTTTTGACAGTCTCGGAAACAAAAATGCGCTGTTTGGTATCATTCAGGGCAGCGTTTACGAAGATTTACGTGATATTTCTGTTAAAGGTCTGGTAGATATCGGTTTTGATGGCTACGCTGTCGGCGGTCTGGCTGTGGGTGAGCCGAAAGCAGATATGCACCGCATTCTGGAGCATGTATGCCCGCAAATTCCGGCAGACAAACCGCGTTACCTGATGGGCGTTGGTAAACCAGAAGACCTGGTTGAAGGCGTACGTCGCGGTATCGATATGTTTGACTGCGTAATGCCAACCCGCAACGCCCGAAATGGTCATTTGTTCGTGACCGATGGCGTGGTGAAAATCCGCAATGCGAAGTATAAGAGCGATACTGGCCCACTCGATCCTGAGTGTGATTGCTACACCTGTCGCAATTATTCACGCGCTTACTTGCATCATCTCGACCGTTGCAACGAAATATTAGGCGCGCGACTCAACACCATTCATAACCTTCGTTACTACCAGCGTTTGATGGCGGGTTTACGCAAGGCTATTGAAGAGGGTAAATTAGAGAGCTTCGTAACTGATTTTTACCAGCGTCAGGGGCGAGAAGTACCACCTTTGAACGTTGATTAATATTAATAATGAGGGAAATTTAATGAGCTTTTTTATTTCTGATGCGGTAGCGGCAACGGGTGCACCGGCGCAAGGTAGCCCGATGTCTTTGATTTTGATGCTGGTGGTATTCGGTCTGATTTTCTATTTCATGATCCTGCGTCCACAGCAGAAGCGCACCAAAGAACACAAAAAGCTGATGGACTCCATTGCCAAAGGTGATGAAGTTCTGACGAACGGTGGCCTGGTTGGTCGCGTAACCAAAGTAGCGGAAAACGGCTACATTGCTATCGCGCTGAATGACACCACTGAAGTAGTTATTAAACGTGACTTCGTAGCTGCCGTCCTGCCGAAAGGCACCATGAAGGCGCTGTAATTAAAATTTTTCCCTAAGGGAATTGCCGTGTTAAACCGTTATCCTTTGTGGAAGTACGTCATGCTGATCGTGGTGATTGTCATCGGTCTGCTGTATGCGCTTCCCAACCTGTTTGGTGAGGATCCGGCTGTTCAGATCACTGGTGCGCGCGGAGTCGCCGCCAGTGAGCAAACGCTGATCCAGGTCCAGAAAACGTTACAAGAAGAAAAAATAACTGCTAAGTCTGTGGCACTGGAAGAGGGCGCTATTCTTGCGCGCTTCGACTCCACTGACACCCAGCTGCGCGCTCGTGAAGCATTAATGGGCGTTATGGGTGACAAATACGTCGTGGCGCTTAACCTTGCCCCGGCAACGCCGCGCTGGCTGGCAGCTATTCATGCTGAGCCGATGAAGCTCGGCCTTGACCTGCGTGGCGGCGTTCACTTCCTGATGGAAGTGGATATGGACACCGCGCTTGGCAAACTCCAGGAACAAAACATCGATAGCCTGCGCAGCGACCTGCGTGAAAAGGGCATCCCGTATACCACCGTTCGTAAAGAAAACAACTACGGCCTGAGCATCACTTTCCGCGATGCTAAAGCTCGTGATGAAGCCATTGCGTATCTGAGCAAGCGCCATCCGGACCTGGTGATTAGCAGCCAGGGCAGCAACCAGCTGCGTGCGGTAATGAGCGATGCTCGTCTGAGTGAAGCGCGTGAATATGCGGTGCAGCAGAACATTAATATCCTGCGTAACCGTGTAAACCAACTTGGCGTGGCGGAGCCGGTGGTTCAGCGTCAGGGTGCTGACCGTATCGTTGTTGAACTGCCAGGTATTCAGGACACCGCGCGTGCGAAAGAGATTCTGGGTGCGACGGCAACGCTGGAATTCCGTCTGGTAAACACCAACGTTGATCAGGCCGCTGCGGCATCCGGCCGCGTACCGGGCGACTCTGAAGTGAAACAGACCCGCGAAGGTCAGCCGGTTGTGCTGTACAAACGCGTAATTCTGACCGGTGACCATATCACCGACTCCACTTCCAGCCAGGACGAATACAACCAGCCGCAGGTTAACATCTCGCTCGACAGCGCAGGTGGCAACATTATGTCTAACTTCACCAAGGACAACATCGGCAAACCGATGGCGACCCTGTTTGTGGAGTACAAAGACAGCGGCAAGAAAGATGCTAACGGTCGTGCGGTTCTGGTGAAACAGGAAGAGGTGATTAACATCGCTAACATCCAGTCTCGTCTGGGTAACAGCTTCCGTATCACCGGCATCAACAACCCGAACGAAGCCCGTCAGCTGTCACTGCTGCTGCGTGCCGGTGCGTTGATCGCGCCGATTCAGATTGTTGAAGAACGTACAATTGGCCCGACCCTGGGTATGCAGAACATTGAGCAGGGGCTGGAGGCTTGCCTTGCCGGTCTGCTGGTTTCTATTCTGTTCATGATCATCTTCTATAAGAAGTTTGGTCTGATTGCGACCAGTGCTCTGATTGCCAACTTGATCTTGATCGTCGGTATTATGTCGCTGTTGCCAGGCGCAACGCTGAGTATGCCAGGTATCGCGGGTATCGTCTTAACCCTTGCGGTAGCGGTCGACGCGAACGTACTGATCAACGAACGTATTAAAGAAGAGTTGAGCAACGGACGTACTGTTCAACAGGCAATTGATGAAGGTTATCGTGGCGCATTCAGTTCCATCTTCGATGCGAACATCACCACGCTGATTAAAGTCATCATCCTGTACGCAGTGGGTACCGGGGCAATTAAAGGGTTCGCGATTACTACCGGTATCGGTGTGGCGACGTCGATGTTTACCGCGATTGTCGGTACGCGTGCCATCGTAAACCTGCTATATGGCGGCAAGCGCGTCAAGAAGCTGTCAATCTGAGGAGTGCGATGTGGCACAGGAATATACTGTTGAACAACTAAACCACGGCCGTAAAGTCTATGACTTTATGCGCTGGGACTACTGGGCTTTCGGCATCTCTGGTCTGCTGTTAATCGCCGCTATCGTTATTATGGGCGTGCGCGGCTTTAACTGGGGGCTGGATTTCACCGGTGGTACGGTTATTGAAATTACGCTCGAAAAACCGGCTGAAATTGACGTAATGCGTGATGCATTGCAAAAAGCCGGTTTTGAAGAGCCGATGCTGCAAAACTTTGGTAGCAGCCACGACATCATGGTCCGTATGCCGCCTGCTGAAGGCGAAACCGGCGGTCAGGTGCTGGGCAGCCAGGTCTTGAAGGTGATTAACGAATCCACCAATCAGAATGCGGCAGTGAAGCGTATTGAGTTCGTCGGGCCGAGCGTGGGGGCAGACCTTGCGCAAACCGGTGCGATGGCGTTGATGGCGGCGCTGCTGTCTATCCTCGTGTACGTAGGTTTCCGCTTTGAGTGGCGACTGGCGGCAGGGGTTGTTATTGCGCTGGCGCACGACGTTATCATTACGCTGGGTATTTTGTCGTTATTCCATATCGAGATTGACCTGACCATTGTGGCATCGTTGATGTCAGTTATCGGTTACTCGCTTAACGACAGTATCGTGGTATCGGACCGTATTCGTGAAAACTTCCGCAAGATCCGTCGCGGTACGCCTTACGAAATCTTTAACGTGTCCTTGACCCAGACGCTGCACCGTACCTTGATCACATCCGGTACTACCTTGATGGTTATCCTGATGCTGTACCTCTTCGGTGGTCCGGTACTGGAAGGCTTCTCGCTGACCATGCTTATCGGTGTTTCCATCGGTACTGCATCTTCCATCTACGTAGCATCGGCGCTGGCTCTGAAACTGGGTATGAAGCGCGAACACATGCTGCAGCAGAAAGTGGAAAAAGAAGGGGCGGATCAGCCGTCAATTCTGCCTTAAGGGTGTTTTAAATCCGTTCTGTTAAAAAAACCGTGGCGTATTTGCGCTGCGGTTTTTTTTGCCTGTTTCACATGCAACTGAATACGGTTTGGTTGTAGAAAGAGTTCTGACATATACTTTGTATTAATAGTTAATACATGGAGATCGCTTATGCGCAAAATTACCTCAGTAAGCGTTGGCGAACAATTAGATAGTTTTATTACACGGATGGTCCAGTCTGGTCGTTATGGCTCGGCCAGTGAAGTAATGCGTTCAGCGCTTCGTCTATTGGAACAACAAGAATCCAGGGATGAAGCTGTCAGAAATGCTGTTATTGAAGGTCTTGAGAGCGGTGAAAGTTCGATGACGCTTCGTGATATCGCAGCAGAAAGGAAGCAAAAACATCGTGTATAAGCTTAGCGGAAAAGCTGTTGAAGATTTCAGAGGGATCTATGACTACACGCTGGGAAAGTTTGGTGAGGAGCAGGCGGATCGCTACACCGACTCTCTCGGCATTTTTCTGGATACACTCTCTCAAATGCCCGAGATAGGGCAAGACTATGATGCGATTCCAGAGGTAAAGAAGATCGCATTTAGGTTTCACACTGTTTATTACGTTATAAGAGTCGATGACATTCTCATTGCGCGCATTCTTCATCAGCTGATGGAACCTCGCCGTCACTGGTAATGTGAGAATTTCTTGACTCAGGATTGCGAAAATCCCCGCATCTTGGGAAACTGCGCGTAACCCTACATTTCATCCAGGTAACTTTTCATGGCTATCATCCCAAAAAACTATGCGCGGTTAGAAAGCGGCTATCGCGAAAAAGCATTAAAAATCTATCCGTGGGTCTGCGGTCGCTGTTCCCGTGAGTTTGTTTATTCCAACCTGCGTGAACTTACCGTTCACCACATTGATCACGACCATACCAATAACCCGGAAGATGGCAGTAACTGGGAATTGCTTTGTCTCTATTGCCACGATCATGAGCATTCGAAATATACCGAAGCGGATCAGTATGGTACGACCGTTATCGCAGGGGAAGATGCGCAGAAAGATGTCGGTGAAGCGAAGTACAACCCATTCGCTGACCTGAAAGCGATGATGAACAAGAAGAAGTGATAAAAAATGCCGGATATGAAATCCGGCATTCTCACAATTAGAAGTTGTAACCTACTACCAGGTAACCACCCCAGCCGGTAGAGCGAACGTTGAAGTTGCCGTTGCCGAAGTTCAGTTCTGCATCGTCGTTCCACTGACCACCGTCGTGCCAGTAACGAGCTACGACAGAGTAGTGCCAATGATCGTAGTTCAGAGCCAGAATATGGCTGGAAGCGATAGAGTTATTAGTACGGGTCTTAATACCGTTGATTGCGTTACCGCTGTCATCCCCTAAATCGGAACCCCAGTCGAAGTTGGTGAAGCCGATGTAGCTCAGCTGACCGCCCCACAGATCGGTAATCGGCACAAAGTATTTAATTTTGAAACGGTAACCGTCCCACTCGTTTTCGTTCGCTGCGCCATAGTTCTGCCACTGGTATTTCGCATAGACGTTCATGGACAGGCTCATCGGCAGACCAGTATCGATGTCGGTACCCAGACCCATGTACCAGGTGCTCTGGCGACCATCTTTATTACGACCCATGTCGTAAATGTAGTTGTTCGCGAAGTACCACTCTTTGAACGGACCGAAGCTAAGGTCAGTATTGGTCAGTTTGTCGATGGAGAAACGCGGTTCGATTTCCATAAACAGCGGAGAACCGTGGTTCCAGATACCTTTTGCATCGGAGTTACCGCCGAAGAATACCGGCGCATCCGCATAACCATAGAAGTCGAACCAGTCTTTTTTAGCGAATGCTTCGTACTCAAGGTAGGTATCGTTGCGGATCTGCGGTCCGAAACGGGTGTGATAGCTTCCGACAACGTTAACGCTCTGGTGCCACCAGTCGGAAAGATACTGCGGTTTGTCGTTTTCAGCTGCGTTGACAGTAAAAGACGAAGAGAGCGCCAGTACCGCACCGGCTGCCAGTAATGTTTTTTTCATATGTATGCCACTGTTTGAAAATCCCTTGCGGGAGTGAAAAAGGCGCAAATTGCGTTTCTAAATATTTCGTATACAGAGGAGCCTATTATAAAAATCATTGCTCACAAAAATATGTTTCGTTTCACAGTTCTATCATTTACGTAATCGATTGCGTTCACGTTTACACACATTCGGGCGGGGATTGTACTGACTTTCACCCTTGTTGCAAACTTTTACTATCAATCCAGGTGATGTAAGCGGAGTAACAAAATGACGGGAAAAGATGTTGCGGGACGCACAAAATCGCCCCGCTATACGTTTACTGCATAACAGGTTGAATGTCGTGGATACGTACAAAGTCTAACTGTTCTACAGAAATCCCCTTTAACTGTAACGGAATATCAACATCGCTGGGGACGAGGACGCTGGCAGGGGCATTAATCAATTGATTCTGCAAATTGATTTCCTGAAAGTTGTCTATTGTTCCCTGAATTTGCCCATATTCAACAGTTCCGCTGAATGCGGGCAAGGGGTCATTCGACTCGCCCTGAATACGTAGCGTCAGGGTGGTGCCATCTGTATCATGCGTAATATTCACTAGCGACATACGTAAAGTACCGATCTGGCTTTCCAGTCTTGCCGGTGTTTTCGCTCCAGGCAGAAGGTAAACCCCACTGCTGGATTTTGCATTCAGCCTGTTTTGCTGAGTGATTTTGACGGTTTCTTTATCCGGTGCGCCGTAAAACCCCGTCCTTCAGGGCGGGGATATAAGGCGCGGTTTTCCACCTGACCAGGTGTTTGCTGTTGTTCAATGTATTGGCGGATGACGGATATT
>NZ_JBJQKY010000023.1:0-74630 GCF_046486595.1 Escherichia sp. WS3063 | reverse complement strand
CCCCGCTGACCCGGCGGCGTGTTTGCCGTTGTTCCGTGTCAGTGGTGGCGCATTATAGGGAGTTATTCCGGCCTGACAAGAGGAAATTTAAAATAATTTTCTGACCGCGCAACATTCAACCAAATCAGTCTAAAACTGCCAGTTTTTCGAGCGTTTCGAAGCCGTAACGCTGTAAAACGGGCAATAATTGTTCAGCTTCTGGCGTCATTGCCATACAAAAGGCAATATTCGCATCGGCAGATTTTGCATCCGGGGCTTCATGCTCTAGCAACCAGGCCGTTCGGCGAGCAATCGCTGCGCCAGAATCCACCAGCCGGGTTCCCTCTGGCAGCACCTGTAACAGTTCTTCTTGTAGTAGAGGGAAATGGGTACACCCCAGTACAACGGTATCTGGCGGCTCTTTCATTCTTAACCACGGACGCAAGATACGTTTTAGCGCATCCAGAGAAACATCTTCGCCATGCAGCTTCGCTTCAGCCAACTCAACCATCTCTGCCGAGCCCAGCATTTCTATCTGGCATTCATTAGCGAAACGCGCGATCAGCTCATGAGTATAAGAACGTTTAACTGTTCCGCGGGTTGCCAGTAATCCGACAATGCCATTTGCCGTCAGACGTGCAGCAGGTTTAATCGCCGGCACGACACCAACAACCGGGAAGTCGAACTTTTCGCGTAATGCAGGAAGTGAAACGGTACTGGCAGTGTTGCAAGCGACCACAGCCAGCGCAAGGGGATAGCGTTCTTGCACCGCGGTGACAATTGCCACCACTCGCTCAACAATAAACGCTTCGCTTTTTTCGCCATACGGGAAAGCGACGTTATCGAAAGCATAAATGTAATGGAGATCCGGTAAGAGATGCCGGATCTCGTCATAGACCGACAACCCACCGACGCCGGAGTCAAACACCAGCACGGTGGGACGTGGTTCAGAAGGTGTAGCTGCCAGACAAGGTGTATTCCCGTCCTGCAGTTTGGTAGCCATAGACTGTCTCATAATCTTTGTCGAACAGGTTGGCTATTTTACCACGAACTGTCAGGTGAGAGGTGACCGGATACGCAACCGCAAGATCCCACAAGCTCACACCGCCCATTTTAACGGTTTGATAAGGATAAGATGAGTAATCCTTATCATAGCGAGTGCCTAAATACTGATAAGTAATACCCCAGTCGAAGTCATACAATTGCCAGTCGAGCTGGTATTTCACCTGCTGTTTAGCACGGCGTAACAACGGCACGTCGGTAATCGCATTACGCGCATCGACATAATCATAACTCACAGTATGCGTCAGTGGTCCGGTATCAAAATTGGCGGTCGCCTCGACGCCCTTAATCCGCGCTTTCCCTTCGTTGTAATATTTCAGGGTGTGATCATCATAATCGATCAAATCACTGACATCGTTACGATATCCGGAAATACGCCAGTTCACCCCAGCGGTTAAGCCTTCAAACGCGCCTTCCCACTGTTTGCTTTTCTCAGGATTCAGATTCGGATTTCCGTAGAAACCATACAGTTGTCCAAGATTAGGTGCCTTGTACGACGTGCCATAAGAAGCGATAAAACGATAGCCTTCGATGAATTCCCAACCGGCACTCGTTTGCCAGGTTCCATGACGACCAAACTGTGAGTTATCGTCGCTGCGGGCTGCGCCTTCAAACGTAAAATCGCCGACTTGTTGCAATCCGGTCAGATAGATACCAGTGTTACGTTGATCATACCCATCCTCAACATAACCAGTACCCGGCGTCGTAGTCTGTTTCTGCCAGTCAACGCCCGCACCAATATTACCGTGGCCAACGGTAACGTTATTTGCCCACTGGACGGTGTACTGCTTCATCTCATCCAGCGTCGCGGACGAATCATAACGACCATAATGGGGATCGTAGTTGTAATCTTTGCTATGGCTATAGCTGGTAATGAGTTGTGATTTAATCAGTTCACCGTTATAGCGCAGCCCGGCGTCCCAACTTTGGCTATAGAGTTTACGGGTATCGAGCAACGGTGAGCCGGGAGAATAATACGCGTCATAATTGGTACGGTTATCATAGCCATAGCCGCGCACAAAGCCGCTCCAGGCATCAGTAAAGTTATGCTCCAGCGCGCCATAAAGCGTTTTACTTAAAAAACCATCGTTATCTGTCTGCGCTTGCGTTCCGGTATTCCCATAGGCAACAACATCATAACCATGAGTATGGGCATAATCGCCCAACAGCGTTACCCGTGTCTTATCCCCCAGTTGTTGCTGCGTGGAGACATCATAGTTCTGATAACTATTGCTTCCCCACCCTGCTGAAATTTCCGTTCCGGGTTCATCGCGCGTCGTGATGATATTCACCACCCCGCCTATTGCATCGGAACCATAAACAGCGGAGCGCGGTCCACGGATATATTCAATACGCTGGACAAGCGCAATAGGGAACTGGCTAAGGTCGGCAGAACCACTCACTCCCGCCAGATTCAGGCGGACGCCATCAATTAACACCAACACATGACTGGCATTTGTACCGCGAATAAAAATAGATGAGAGCTGACCTGAACCGCCGTTTTGGGTGATATCGACGCCCGGAAGACGGCGCAGCACATCATTGACCGAGGTCGACTGCCAGCGGTCGATATCCTGACGCGTCACAACGGTGGTTGGTGCAAGCACAGTGCTGCGCGGCTGTTCAAAACGGTTAGCGGTAACGACGAGAGTATCCGGGCTGGTATCCTGTGCCCAAGCAGAAAAGGCTGTGACAGAACACGCCGTCAGCAGCGAAGCTTTTTTAATCATTGTAAAGCATCCACAATAGAAGAAGGATGCCGCAGGTTTCATCAATATTACGCGATGATGAGAACCAGATGCGACGTTAGCCGGCAGGTCTTCGGGCTTGGAGGGGTATCTAAGATACTAAGAGATGATGACTTCCCACCGGATGGCAGTGTCCGCATAACGCAATCATCGCACCTTTCCTTACCGCTGCGCGTCAGCTCCAGATTCGCACTGGATTCCCTATTAACTCACAGGACCGGCAAGTGGATGCTACAGGTTGTAACAAGTTACTGTCCAGACGTAGCTCACAAATAGGAATTCATCAAGATCTGGACATCTGATGAGCAATCCCTACAATCGCCGCGTACTTTAATTTTTCAGGATACATCATGACCCCCGAACACCTTCCAACAGAACAGTATGAAGCGCAGTTAGCCGAAAAAGTGGTACGTTTGCAAAGTATGATGGCACCGTTTTCTGACCTGGTTCCGGAAGTGTTTCGCTCGCCGGTCAGTCATTACCGGATGCGTGCGGAGTTCCGCATCTGGCACGATGGCGATGACCTGTATCACATCATTTTCGATCAACAAACCAAAAGCCGCATCCGCGTGGATAGCTTCCCCGCCGCCAGTGAACTTATCAACCAGTTGATGACGGCGATGATTGCGGGTGTGCGTAATAATCCCGTTCTGCGCCACAAGTTGTTCCAGATTGATTACCTCACCACGCTGAGTAATCAGGCGGTGGTTTCCCTGCTGTACCATAAGAAGCTGGATGATGAGTGGCGTCAGGAAGCGGAAGCCCTGCGCGATGCACTGCGAGCGCAGAATCTGAATGTGCATCTGATTGGTCGGGCAACGAAAACCAAAATCGAGCTGGATCAAGATTACATCGATGAACGTCTGCCGGTCGCAGGGAAAGAGATGATCTACCGTCAGGTAGAAAACAGCTTTACCCAGCCGAACGCGGCGATGAATATTCAGATGCTGGAATGGGCGCTGGACGTAACCAAAGGCTCAAAAGGCGATTTACTGGAGCTGTACTGCGGCAACGGTAACTTTTCATTAGCACTGGCGCGCAATTTTGATCGGGTATTAGCCACCGAAATCGCTAAGCCGTCGGTCGCTGCCGCGCAATACAACATTGCCGCTAACCATATTGATAACGTACAAATTATTCGTATGGCGGCAGAAGAATTTACTCAGGCGATGAATGGCGTACGCGAGTTTAACCGCCTGCAAGGGATCGATTTAAAGAGTTATCAGTGCGAAACCATTTTTGTCGACCCACCACGCAGCGGTCTGGACGGTGAAACCGAGAAAATGGTGCAGGCGTATCCACGTATTCTGTATATCTCCTGCAATCCGGAAACGTTATGCAAGAATCTGGAAACATTAAGTCAGACGCACAAGGTCGAACGTCTGGCTCTGTTTGATCAGTTCCCCTACACGCACCATATGGAGTGCGGCGTATTACTGACCGCGAAGTAAAACCCATGCCGGATGCATCAGCATCCGGCATGATACCGATTACTCAGCAACTTCCTGCTTACGGTTACGCATCTTCGCGCCAATCCAGAACACCATAATGACGGACAGTACTGCCGGGAAGAAGTTAGAGCCGATATCCGGATATTCCGCACGAACTACCGTGCTGTACAGCAGTACGCCGAGAATAAAACAGGCAGCTGCCAGACCCGGCAAGCCTACCGGCATAGTGCGATTAAGATAACGTTGATGCAGGCAGTAAACCGTCAGCACCAGGGAAATAATCGGGAATACAGAAAATGGCACAATGGAGCTAAACAGCGCTGCGAAAGTACCATTAATCGATAAGCCAGCAACTAACGCCAGCAGCAGCGTACCTCTATCTTGATTTGCTTGTTTCATTACTCGTCCTTCACATTTCCCGGAATAATTGCGGTTTTCTCTTGTTCACGGCGATACCAGTAATAAGCCCCTTTCGAAATCATTCGCAGTTGCAGTACCAGTCGCTCTTCTAATTGCCGACGTTGTTCGACGCCGACGTCCAACGCCTCAGCACCCGCACTGAAGACAATTGTCACCATTGCTTCGGCTTGCGCTTCAGTAAACGCACGCGGCATATGGTTTTCGAGTTCCAGATAGTCCGCAAGTTCCGCAATGAAGTGCTGAATTTCACGCGCAACGGCGGCACGAAACGCAGCGGAGGTACCGGAGCGTTCCCGCAATAATAACCGGAAGGCGTTAGGATTATTACCGATGAACTCCATAAATGTGGAGACCGAGGTGCGGATCACACTCCCGCCTTTGGCGATACGCTGACGCGCCTGGCGCATGAGTTGGCGTAGCATTAAACCGCTCTCATCAACCATGGTCAGACCCAGTTCGTCTACGTCGCGGAAATGCCGATAAAAAGAGGTGGGAGCAATGCCCGCTTCACGCGCCACTTCACGCAAACTCAGGCTGGCGAAGCTGCGTTCAGCACTTAATTGGCTAAATGCGGCTTCCACCAGCGAACGGCGGGTTTTTTCTTTTTGTTGCGCTCTTACGCCCATCACGATGTCTGAATCCTTGCCAAAAGTACTGCTGGCACTATACCAGAGAATGAACATACTGGATTGCTCCAGTGTTGTGAATGAACGGTAACGCAATAAAACATATTTACTGCAATTCTTTGGCCGGTTCTTTTACGTACAACGGAAACCTGCCGCTTAAACGGAGAGTATCGTCGATAAAAATCCAATAAAACGTTCAGGTCAAAAGTAAGAAACAGACAAAGCAAAGGCCGCTCACGCTATAGCCAGATAAATGACGGGGATCAATTGGCTTACCCGCGATAAAATGTTACCATTCTGTTGCTTTTATGTATAAGAACAGGTAAGCCCTACCATGCCACATTCCTACGATTACGATGCCATAGTAATAGGTTCCGGCCCCGGCGGCGAAGGCGCTGCAATGGGCCTGGTTAAGCAAGGTGCGCGCGTCGCAGTTATCGAGCGTTATCAAAATGTTGGCGGCGGTTGCACCCACTGGGGCACCATCCCGTCGAAAGCTCTCCGTCACGCCGTCAGCCGCATTATAGAATTTAATCAAAACCCACTATACAGCGACCATTCCCGACTGCTCCGCTCTTCTTTTGCCGATATCCTTAACCATGCCGATAACGTGATTAACCAACAAACGCGCATGCGTCAGGGATTTTACGAACGTAATCACTGTGAAATATTGCAGGGGAACGCTCGCTTTGTTGACGAGCATACGTTGGCGCTGGATTGCCCGGACGGCAGCGTTGAAACACTAACCGCTGAAAAATTTGTTATTGCCTGCGGCTCTCGTCCATATCATCCAACAGATGTTGATTTCACCCATCCACGCATTTACGACAGCGACTCAATTCTTAGCATGCACCACGAACCGCGCCATGTACTTATCTATGGTGCTGGAGTGATCGGCTGTGAATATGCGTCGATCTTCCGCGGTATGGATGTAAAAGTGGATCTGATCAACACCCGCGATCGGCTGTTGGCGTTTCTCGATCAAGAGATGTCAGATTCTCTCTCCTATCACTTCTGGAACAGTGGCGTAGTGATTCGTCACAACGAAGAGTACGAGAAGATCGAAGGCTGTGACGACGGTGTGATCATGCATCTGAAGTCGGGTAAAAAACTGAAAGCTGACTGCCTGCTCTATGCCAACGGTCGCACCGGTAATACTGATTCGCTGGCGTTACAGAACATTGGGCTGGAAACTGACAGTCGCGGACAGCTGAAGGTCAACAGCATGTATCAGACCGCACAGCCGCACGTTTACGCGGTGGGCGACGTGATTGGTTATCCGAGCCTGGCGTCGGCAGCCTATGACCAGGGGCGCATTGCCGCGCAGGCGCTGGTGAAAGGTGAAGCCAACGCACATCTGATTGAAGATATCCCTACCGGCATTTACACCATCCCGGAAATCAGCTCTGTGGGCAAAACCGAACAGCAGCTAACCGCGATGAAAGTGCCATATGAAGTGGGCCGCGCCCAGTTTAAACATCTGGCACGTGCACAAATCGTCGGCATGAACGTGGGCACGCTGAAAATTTTGTTCCATCGGGAAACAAAAGAGATTCTGGGTATTCACTGCTTTGGCGAGCGCGCTGCCGAAATTATTCATATCGGTCAGGCGATTATGGAACAGAAAGGTGGCGGCAATACTATTGAGTACTTCGTCAACACCACCTTTAACTACCCGACGATGGCGGAAGCCTATCGGGTAGCTGCGCTAAATGGCTTAAACCGCCTGTTTTAACACTTTATCGAAATGGCCATCCATTCTTGCGCGGATGGCCTCTGCCAGCTGCTCATAGCGGCTGCGCAGCGGTGAGCCAGGACGATAAACCAGGCCAATAGTGCGGCGAGGTTCCGGCTTAATACACGGCAAATAAACAACCCCATCGCGTTTGCGCTCCGGCGGCACAGCCAGCGCAGGCAGTAAAGTGATTCCGCTACCTGCCGCCACCATGTTGCGCAGCGTCTCCAGGCTGGTCGCGCGGAAGTGTGTATCTTCATCCGCCCCGGCTTCAAAACAGAACCCCATTGCCTGATCGCGCAAACAGTGACCATCTTCCAGCATCAGCAGTTTTTCTCCTGCCAGATCGGCCATCGGTACGCATTCGCGGTTCGCCCACGGGTGATCTTCATAGATAGCCAGCAACATTGGCTCATCAAACAACGGCACTTCAATGAATGCTTCGCTCTCTTTCACCAGCGCGAGGATCACGCAATCGAGCTTGCCGCTGTCCAGTTGCGCCAGTAACTGGTGGGTCTGTGCTTCATGCAGATACATTTCCAGCTTTGGAAAGGTCTGGTGCAGCATCGGGATAATATGCGGTAGCAGGTACGGTCCAACCGTGGGAATCAAACCAATATGCAGCGGTCCGGACATCGTCTCGCCCTGCTGGCTTGCCATCTCTTTAAGGACTTTCACCTCACGCAGCACGGTACGCGCCTGATCCACCAGCAGCATTCCCGCCTGGGTGAATAACACTTTACGGCTGGTCCGCTCCAGCAACATCACGCCCAGCTCATCTTCCAGCTTACGAATTTGCCCGCTAAGCGTCGGCTGGCTAACGTGGCAGGAGTCTGCCGCACGCCGAAAATGGCGGTGTTCAGCCAATGCCACCAGGTACTCAAGATCACGAATATTCATTATCCATCCTCCATTGCCACGATAGTTCGCGGCGATAGGTAGCATAGCAACGAACGATTATCCCTATCAAGCATTCTGACTGATAATTGCTCACAGAAACGGAGCGGCACCTCTTTTAACCCTTGAAGTCACTGCCCGTTTCGAGAGTTTCTCAACTCGAATAACTAAAGCCAACGTGAACTTTTGCGGATCTCCAGGATCCGCTTTTTTTTATTCTACAGGCCCACAGCAAGAGAGCCTGATAGTAACAGTTACTCAATCCGATCTTTGACAATAAAGAAGTAACACAGCGCCCCGGTGAACGTCACACAGGCCGCGATAACCAGCGCCAGATTAAACGAGTGCGTGGTATCCACTACCCAACCGGTTACGATCGGAGCAAAGGAAGCAAAAACAAAACTGCCAAAGTTTTGAATCCCGGCGATGGAAGCCACTTTTGTTTCTGACACCATCACCTGCACCAGTCCCCATGCAGATGTTCCCGCGAAATGCACGCAGAACAGCGCCATTGAGATAAACGCTACAGCCTGGGCTGGCGAGGAGGATTGCACGACCAGCAACGTGCCTAATGCCGACATCATCAAACCGCAGACAATAGCCGTTTTACGCGTCTTCGCCAGGTCGTAGCCTTTTTTCGCCAGCCGATCGACAACAATACCGTTAACCCACATCCCGACCGCCGCCGCGAGGAAAGGAATCGCCGCCACCCAACCGGTTTTCGCCAGACTGAAGCCTTGCTCGGCTTGTAAATAACCGGGTAACCACGCGATGTAGAGCCAACCGGTATAATTGACGCCAGAGAAACCTAAAATCATCCCCCAGGTTGTCCGATGCTTAAACAGCGCCAGCCACTCGCTAAATTGTAATTGTGGACGCGGTTTAACCGGCGCGGAGAGATAGGTCCGTTCTTCGTCGGTCAGGACAAACTGCGCCCGGTTGCGATACCACGCGTACCAACAGATCCCAACCAGAATCCCCGCCACGCCGATGATGACGAACATTGCCCGCCAGCCCCATGCCAGCTGCATCAATACAAGAGCAGGAGGCGCAATAGCCTGACCGATAACGGTAGATGAGTTAAAAATCCCCAGCGCCGTGCCGCGTTCTTTTTGCGCATACCAGTCGGTGATCGACTTTACTCCCGCAGGCATAAATGGCGCTTCGCCAATACCCAGACCGATACGCATTAAAATAAAGTGGCTAAAAGAATTAACCATTCCTGTTAATGCCTGCATTAATGACCAGAATATTAAGCCTGCGCCTAAAACTATTCGTGGGCCAAAGCGGTCTAGCAAAATACCGGAAGGGAGTTGTGAAAAACCATAAGACAGAGAAAATGCAGAAAGCAAAACGCCAAATTCTGTCGCCGATAATCCTAACTCGCCACGAATCGCTTCGCCTGCCACGCTCAATGACGAACGGTCGAGGAAATTAACGATCCCCGCCATAAATAATAAAACCAGCGTTACTGTCTGAATACGACGAATCCGTTGCGGTTTATTACCCGCAACACTGGTTGACACATCAACGTCCATTTTTAGCTCCTTGAGCGGAATTAATCGATTTGATGACTATTCAGAAAATAATTAAGCGAACTGTTATTACCAGTTCCACAATGTGCCATCTTCCAGTCGTGCGACGGGGAGATACGCCGGGTCATACGGATATTTCGCCGCCAGTTTCTCATCGAAAGAAATACCCAGCCCCGGTTCATCGCCTGGGTGCATATAACCTTCATCGAAGCGCCAGCTATGCGGGAAGACTTCAAGCATTTGTTCGGAATAGCCCATGTACTCCTGAACGCCAAAGTTTGGCACCCAGAGGTCAAAATGCAGCGCCGCCGCATGACAAACAGGCGATAAATCTGAAGGACCATGCGAACCGGTACGTACCTGATAAAGCGATGCAAAATCGGCAATCCGTCGCATCCCGGTAATGCCGCCTGCATGGGTAATCGTCGTGCGAATATAGTCAATCAGCTGCTCTTCGATTAACTGCTTGCAGTCCCAGATACTGTTAAACACTTCACCGACCGCAATCGGCGTCACAGTATGCTGGCGAATCAGACGAAAACATTCCTGGTTCTCAGCAGGCGTCGGATCTTCCATCCAGAACAGGCGGTAATCCTCAATGCTCTTCCCAAAGCGCGCCGCTTCGATAGGAGTCAGGCGATGGTGCATGTCATGCAACAGATGTTCGTTAAAACCGAACTTATTACGCACCGCTTCAAATAACTTCGGTGTAAAATCGAGATACTTTTCTGAAGACCACAACTGCTCTTCCGGCCACAGGCCTTTGGTTGCCGGTTCATACGCCAGTCCTTTGCCCTTCGCCAGGCCATAAGTGGTTTGCATACCCGGTACACCGCACTGCACACGAATCGCCTTAAAGCCCATCTGCTGGTGCTTTGCATAGTCTTCAAGGACTTCATCAATCGTGCGCCCGGTGGTGTGGCAATAAACCATCACGCCTTCACGAGAAGCACCACCAAGCAGTTGATACAATGGCATATTTGCCGCTTTGGCTTTGATATCCCACAACGCCATATCAATGGCAGAAATGGCCGACATCGTGACGGGGCCACGTCGCCAGTAAGCACCTTTATAAAAGAATTGCCAGATATCTTCGATACGGCTGGCATCGCGGCCAATTAATTGTGGACAAAGATGATCTTTCAGATAAGAAGCGACCGACAATTCGCGACCATTTAATGTGGCATCTCCCAATCCACAAAGTCCGCTTGCAGTGGTTATTTTAAGCGTAACGAAATTACGTCCTGGGCAAGTAACAAAAACATCTGCAGCAATAATTTTCATTATTGCAATCTCCTGTGTTGTAAATAGACGCTTCAAACTTAATTTTACGCCTACTACCATACAAGAGAGAAAGAGCGATTATTCAACCGTGATCACATTAAAAATAAAAATTTCCGCCGAGGAGAAAAAACACCCTCAAAAACCACCTGAATAATTAACCATCATCTTTAAAACAACACGTTAAATAATCACATAACAAACTCCATTAATCATTAAAAATGAGCACAGCAATAGAAATTAATTATATTCAATTAATTAAAATATGTATTGATTGATGTATTGAAAATATGATTTTCATGGGGAGAGTGAAGGTAAAGAAGATGCAAGAATAAAAAGGAATATGACAAATAATAGTTCTGGTTGGGCGTTAAATTTAAGGTCACCAGAATGCTGACAAATTTCTGCCTGAGGCAGTCCGCCTACGTAGTGTCGCTACTTTATAGGCGTGGTAAGCTCCCCATTTTCAGGGGAGCAATATAAACCAATTACTCTAACCGAGCCTGCGCAAAAGCAATCGCCTGCGCCACCTGCTGCGGTGAGACGCCGCCTTTTGCCGCACGCTTGTCGAGGCACGATTGTAGCGACAGAATCGGATAGACATCTTCGCCAATCACCTGGCTGAATTTCTGCAACTCACTGAGCGGCAGATCTTCCAGCGGTTTGCCCTGACGAATGGCTTCCACCACCGCTTCACCCACAATATGGTGCGCCTCGCGGAACGGTACGCCTTTCGCCACCAGGTAATCCGCCAGTTCAGTGGCGTTGGCGTAACCCTGCTGAGCCGCTTCCTGGCAACGCGGACGTTTCACCTGAATGCCATCCAGCACCAGCGCCGCCATATGCAGGCAGTCCAGCCAGGTATCGAGCGCGTCGAACAGACCTTCTTTGTCTTCCTGCATATCTTTGTTGTAAGCCAGCGGCAAACCTTTCAGCGTCATCATCATGCCGGTTAACGCACCCTGCACCCGGCCGCATTTACCGCGAATCAGCTCCAGCGCATCCGGGTTTTTCTTCTGCGGCATTAATGATGAACCGGAAGTCACACGGTCAGAAAGCTCCACAAACCCCGCTTCGCCGGTGTTAAAGAAAATCAGATCTTCAGCAAAACGCGACAGATGCACCATGCCGATAGCGGCAGCAGAAAGCAGTTCCAGCACGTGGTCACGGTCAGAAACGCTGTCGAGACTGTTACGGGTCGCTGAAGCAAAGCCCAGCCAGCCAGCTAACTGTTCACGGTCGATTTCATAAGCCGTTCCCGCCAGCGCGCCACAGCCTAACGGACTGACATCCAGACGCTTAAGCGCATCCTGCAAGCGGCTTTCATCACGCGCCAGCATCTCCACGTAAGCCAGGCACCAGTGCGCGAACGTCACCGGTTGAGCACGTTGCAGGTGGGTGTAACCTGGCATTACCGCGTCCTGATTGTTCTGCGCGGTCTCGACCAGAGCGGATTGTAACTGCCGGTTAGCCGTCAGCAACTCGCTAACGGTATCTTTGCACCACAGTTTCAGGTCAGTCGCTACCTGATCATTACGGCTACGCCCGGTATGCAGCTTTTTGCCTAACTGACCCACTTTGTCGATCAGTTTGCTTTCCACCCAGCTATGGATATCTTCGGCGTCGCTTTCAAGGATTTGTTGTGGCCTGGCGCGAACATCTTCCAGCAGCACGTTCAGCGCCTCTTCCAGTTGCGCCTGCTCTTCTGCGGTTAACACGCCGACCGTTACCAGGGCTTTGGACCAGGCCACAGAGCCAACAATATCCTGCTCCGCCAGACGGTAATCAAAGCGCAGTGAGTCGTTGAATTGTTTGAACCGTTGATCTGCTGCCTGGGTAAAACGCCCGCCCCAAAGTGCCATAACTCTGTTTCCTTATTTTGAAATTCAATGCCGGAAAGCTGCGCCTCCGGCTAACAAAACTTAAGCTAAAATCCGCGTACCCATCGGCATACCGTTAAACAGTGCCGGAAGCTGTTCCGCATGACGCCAGGAGGCGATATCTACCGGACGGCCCAGCGTGCGCGCAGCATCCAGCGCCGCGTTCACTTTCACTATCATGCCGTCAGTAATAATGCCCTGCTCAATCAGTTGTTCTGCTTTCGCGGCGGTCATTTCGGCAATGCGTTGCCCTTTGCCGTCGAGAATGCCACTGACGTCGGAGAGCAAAATCAGATCCGCGCCCAGCGTTGCCGCCAGCGCCGTTGCCGCCTGATCGGCATTGACGTTCATCAGTTGCCCTTCGTCTGTTACGCCAATGGAGCTGACCACCGGCAGATAACCGTTCTCCAGCAAGGAGTTGATAAGCTTAGGCGAACCTGGCTGCGCCAGTCCAACATGGCCTAACTCTTCATCAAGCTGGGTCACTTTGACGCTGTCGCCGTCACCGAGAAACAAACCTACGGCCGCAATCTGATGTTTCTTCGCCCATGCCAGCAGGGTTTTATTTGCCGTTCCCGCCAGTGCTCCGGTGATAATGTTTATCTGATCCGCTGGCGTCACCCGCAGGCCGTTTTTCTTTTTCACCGGCAGATTCAGCCCTTTCATCAGCTCATCCACCACGCAACCGCCGCCGTGCACAATCACCAGCGGACGCTGATGTGACACACGATAATTCACCAGTGCACTAAACAGACGTTCCAGCGCCTCTTCACTATCCAGCAGTACGCCGCCCAGTTTGATAATTAATGGATTCATCATTGCACCCTTAAATAAGAGACTGCGTTTCCGCATAGCCGAAACGAATATTGGCGCACTGTACCGCTTGTGCCGCCGCGCCTTTCAGTAAGTTGTCTTCGGTCGCCACAATAATCAGATGCTCGCCCTGAACGGCAAACCCGATATCGCAAAATGGCAGCCCAACGACATTTTTCAGCGCCGGAACGCCTTTGTCATACAGCCGCACCAGCGGTTTATGGGCATACGCCTGCTGTAACACTTGCGCGACTTGCGCCTGGGTCACACCCGATTTCAGGCGGCAGGTAATAGTTTCGAGAATGCCGCGCGGGAAATTGCCCAGATGTGGGGTGAAGATAACGTCAGCACCGAGGTGTGTGGCGATCTCTGGTTGATGGCGATGGGTAAAGACGCCATACGGTTGCAGGCTAACTTCACAAAAACTATTTGAAATCGCTGCCTTACGTCCTGCACCGCTCACGCCGCTGGTAGCGTTGATTACCGGCCACTGATTGAGGTCAAGAATATCGGCATCAATCAACGGTTTCAGCGCCAGCTGTGCCGCCGTCGGATAACAGCCTGGCACGGCAATCAAGTTCGCTTCTTTTAATTTATTACCGCACCACTCCGCCAGACCGTAGGCTGCCTGTTCCAGCAGTTCCGGATACTGATGGGTAAAGCCGTAATATTTTTCATAGAAGGTGGCGTCGTTAACACGAAACGCGCCGGAAAGGTCGAACACCACGCAGCCGGCTTCAAGAAATTGCGGCGCTAAATCGTGGCTAACTTCATGGGCGGTGGCGAGAAACACCACGTCCACCCCTGGGCTAAACTCGCTGATATCCGACATCGGCTGCAACGGCAGATCAACGATGCCTTTTAGCTGCGGATGCAAATCGGAGATTAACTTTCCCGCATCATTGCTTTGCGCTGAAACAGTCAAAGCGGTTATGTTCATATGCGGATGGCGATTTACATAGGTCACTAGCTCTGCGCCAGCGTAGCCGCTGGCACCCACAATCAGCGTATTCAACATCGGGGCTATTCACCTTCTTATGTCTGGTTGCCAGGTTAAACGTAAAACATTCACCTTACGGCTGGTGGGTTTTATTACGCTCAACGTTAGTGTATTTTTATTCATAAATACTGCATGAATATTGATACTATCATGACCAGAGGTGTGTCAACAATGAAAAACAAATTACCGCCATTTATCGAGATTTACCGTGCTCTGATTGCCACACCTTCAATAAGCGCCACGGAAGAGGCACTCGATCAAAGCAATGCAGATTTAATCACTCTGCTGGCGGACTGGTTTAAAGATTTAGGCTTCAATGTGGAAGTGCAGCCTGTGCCAGGAACTCGCAACAAATTTAATATGCTGGCAAGTACCGGACAGGGGGCTGGCGGTTTGTTGCTGGCGGGGCATACCGATACGGTGCCATTTGATGACGGACGCTGGACGCGCGATCCGTTTACACTGACGGAGCATGACGGCAAGCTTTACGGCTTAGGCACCGCCGACATGAAAGGCTTTTTTGCGTTTATCCTTGATGCGCTACGCGATGTCGACGTCACGAAGCTTGCAAAACCGCTCTACATTCTGGCGACTGCCGATGAAGAAACCAGTATGGCCGGAGCGCGTTATTTTGCCGAAACTACCGCCCTGCGCCCGGATTGCGCCATCATTGGCGAACCGACGTCACTACAACCGGTACGCGCACATAAAGGTCATATCTCTAACGCCATCCGTATTCAGGGCCAGTCGGGCCACTCCAGCGATCCGGCACGCGGAGTTAACGCTATCGAACTGATGCACGACGCCATCGGGCATATTTTGCAATTGCGCGATAAGCTGAAAGAACGTTATCACTACGAAGCGTTTACCGTGCCATACCCCACGCTCAACCTCGGGCATATTCACGGTGGCGACGCTTCTAACCGTATTTGTGCTTGCTGTGAGTTGCATATGGATATTCGTCCGCTGCCGGGCATGACACTCAATGAACTTAATGGCCTACTCAACGATGCGCTGGCTCCGGTGAGCGAACGCTGGCCGGGTCGTCTGACGGTCGACGAGCTGCATCCGCCGATCCCTGGCTATGAATGCCCGCCAAATCATCAACTGGTTGAAGTAGTTGAGAAATTGCTCGGAGCAAAGACCGAAGTGGTGAATTACTGTACCGAAGCGCCGTTTATTCAAACGTTATGCCCGACGCTGGTTCTGGGGCCTGGCTCAATTAATCAGGCTCATCAACCTGATGAATATCTGGAAACACGGTTTATCAAGCCCACCCGCGAACTGATAACCCAGGTAATTCACCATTTTTGCTGGCATTAAAAAAGCAAATCAGGCTGATGACAAAGCCATGCAAGCGCACGGACAGTCCCCTCGCCCCTTCGGGGAGAGGGTTAGGGTGAGGGGAAAACCGTGCCCATACTGACCCGTAAGCGAGTTTGTCAGCAATCTCAAATGATGCCCAAATGGTAACTACAACTCATAACTCTTTGGTGTTACTTGAGGCGATTTTTTAACATTTCCATAAGTTACGCTTATTTAAAGCGTCGTGAATTTAATGGCGTAAATTCCTGCTATTTATTCGTTTGCTGAAGCGATTTCGCAGCATTTGACGTCATCGCTTTTACGTGGCTTTATAAAAGACGACGAAAAGCAAAGCCCGAGCATATTCGCGCCAATGCGACGTGAAGGATACAGGGCTATCAAACGATAAGATGGGGTGTCTGGGGTAATATGAACGAACAATATTCCGCATTGCGTAGTAATGTCAGTATGCTCGGCAAAGTGCTGGGAGAAACCATCAAGGATGCGTTGGGAGAACACATTCTTGAACGCGTAGAAACTATCCGTAAGTTGTCCAAATCTTCACGCGCTGGCAATGATGCTAACCGCCAGGAGTTGCTCACCACCTTACAAAATTTGTCGAACGACGAGCTGCTGCCCGTTGCGCGTGCGTTTAGTCAATTCCTGAACCTGGCCAACACCGCCGAGCAATACCACAGCATTTCGCCGAAAGGCGAAGCTGCCAGCAACCCGGAAGTGATCGCCCGCACCCTGCGTAAACTGAAAAACCAGCCGGAACTGAGCGAAGACACCATCAAAAAAGCAGTGGAATCGCTGTCGCTGGAACTGGTCCTCACGGCTCACCCAACCGAAATTACCCGTCGTACACTGATCCACAAAATGGTGGAAGTGAACGCCTGTTTAAAACAGCTCGATAACAAAGATATCGCTGACTACGAACACAACCAGCTGATGCGTCGCCTGCGCCAGTTGATCGCCCAGTCATGGCATACAGATGAAATCCGTAAGCTGCGTCCAAGCCCGGTAGATGAAGCCAAATGGGGCTTTGCCGTAGTAGAAAACAGCCTGTGGCAAGGCGTACCGAATTACTTGCGCGAACTGAACGAACAACTGGAAGAGAATCTCGGCTACAAACTGCCCGTCGAATTTGTTCCGGTCCGTTTTACCTCGTGGATGGGCGGTGACCGCGACGGCAACCCGAACGTCACTGCCGATATCACCCGCCACGTCCTGCTGCTCAGTCGCTGGAAAGCCACCGATCTGTTCCTGAAAGATATTCAGGTGCTGGTTTCTGAACTGTCGATGGTTGAAGCGACCCCTGAACTGCTGGCGCTGGTTGGTGAAGAGGGTGCCGCAGAACCGTATCGCTATCTGATGAAAAACCTGCGTTCTCGCCTGATGGCGACACAGGCATGGCTGGAAGCGCGCCTGAAAGGCGAAGAACTGCCAAAACCAGAAGGTCTGCTGACACAAAACGAAGAACTGTGGGAACCGCTCTACGCTTGCTACCAGTCCCTTCAGGCGTGTGGCATGGGTATTATCGCCAATGGCGATCTGCTCGACACCCTGCGCCGCGTGAAATGTTTCGGTGTACCGCTGGTCCGTATTGATATCCGTCAGGAGAGCACCCGTCATACCGAAGCGCTGGGCGAACTGACCCGCTACCTCGGTATCGGCGACTATGAAAGCTGGTCAGAGGCCGACAAACAGGCGTTCCTGATCCGCGAACTGAACTCCAAACGCCCTCTTCTGCCGCGTAACTGGCAACCGAGCGCCGAAACGCGCGAAGTGCTCGATACCTGCCAGGTAATTGCTGAAGCACCGCAAGGTTCCATTGCCGCCTACGTAATCTCGATGGCAAAAACGCCGTCCGACGTACTGGCTGTACACCTGCTGCTGAAAGAAGCGGGTATTGGATTTGCGATGCCGGTTGCACCGCTGTTTGAAACCCTCGATGACCTGAACAACGCCAACGATGTCATGACCCAGCTGCTCAATATCGACTGGTATCGCGGCCTGATTCAGGGCAAACAGATGGTGATGATTGGCTATTCCGACTCAGCAAAAGATGCGGGCGTGATGGCAGCTTCCTGGGCGCAATATCAGGCACAGGATGCATTAATCAAAACCTGCGAAAAAGCGGGTATTGAGCTGACGTTGTTCCACGGTCGCGGCGGTTCCATTGGTCGCGGCGGCGCACCTGCTCATGCGGCGCTGCTGTCACAACCGCCAGGAAGCCTGAAAGGTGGCCTGCGCGTGACTGAACAGGGCGAGATGATCCGCTTTAAATATGGTCTGCCAGAAATCACCGTCAGCAGCCTGTCGCTGTACACCGGGGCGATTCTGGAAGCCAACCTGCTGCCACCGCCTGAGCCGAAAGAGAGCTGGCGTCGCATTATGGATGAACTGTCAGTCATCTCCTGCGATCTCTACCGTGGCTACGTACGTGAAAACAAAGATTTTGTGCCTTACTTCCGCTCCGCTACGCCGGAACAGGAACTGGGCAAACTGCCGTTGGGTTCACGTCCGGCGAAACGTCGCCCAACCGGCGGCGTCGAGTCACTGCGCGCCATTCCGTGGATTTTTGCCTGGACACAAAACCGCCTGATGCTCCCCGCCTGGCTGGGTGCAGGTACGGCGCTGCAAAAAGTGGTCGAAGATGGCAAACAGAGCGAGCTGGAAGCCATGTGCCGCGATTGGCCATTCTTCTCGACGCGTCTCGGCATGCTGGAGATGGTCTTCGCCAAAGCAGACCTGTGGCTGGCGGAATACTATGACCAACGCCTGGTCGACAAAGCACTGTGGCCGTTAGGTAAAGAGTTACGCAATCTGCAAGAAGAAGACATCAAAGTAGTGCTGGCGATTGCCAACGATTCTCACCTGATGGCCGATCTGCCGTGGATTGCAGAGTCTATTCAGCTACGGAATATTTACACCGACCCGCTGAACGTATTGCAGGCCGAGTTGCTGCACCGCTCCCGCCAGGCAGAAAAAGAAGGCCAGGAACCGGATCCTCGCGTCGAGCAGGCGTTAATGGTCACTATTGCCGGGATTGCGGCAGGTATGCGTAATACCGGCTAATCTTCCTCTCCTGCAAACCCTCGTGCTTTTGCGCGAGGGTTTTCTGAAATACTTCTGTTCTAACACCCTCGTTTTCAATATATTTCTGTCTGCATTTTATTCAAATTCTGGATATCCCTTCAGATATCCTTAAGGAATTGTCGGTACATTCGGCGATATTTTTTTCAAGACAGGTTCTTACTATGCATTCCACAGAAGTCCAGGCTAAACCCCTTTTTAGCTGGAAAGCCCTGGGTTGGGCACTGCTCTACTTTTGGTTTTTCTCTACTCTGCTACAGGCCATTATTTACATCAGTGGTTATAGTGGCACTAACGGCATTCGCGACTCGCTGTTATTCAGTTCGCTGTGGTTGATCCCGGTATTCCTCTTTCCGAAGCGGATCAAAATTATTGCCGCAGTGATCGGCGTGGTGCTATGGGCGGCCTCTCTGGCGGCGCTGTGCTACTACGTCATCTACGGTCAGGAGTTCTCGCAGAGCGTTCTGTTTGTGATGTTTGAAACCAACACCAACGAAGCCAGCGAGTATTTAAGCCAGTATTTCAGCCTGAAAATTGTGCTTATCGCGCTGGCCTATACGGCGGTGGCAGTTCTGCTGTGGACACGCCTGCGCCCGGTCTATATTCCAAAGCCGTGGCGTTATGTTGTCTCTTTTGCCCTGCTTTATGGCTTGATTCTGCATCCGATCGCCATGAATACGTTTATCAAAAACAAGCCGTTTGAGAAAACGTTGGATAACCTGGCATCGCGTATGGAGCCTGCCGCACCGTGGCAATTCCTGACCGGCTATTATCAGTATCGTCAGCAACTAAACTCGCTAACAAAGCTACTGAATGAAAATAATGCATTGCCGCCACTGGCTAATTTCAAAGATGAATCGGGTAACGAACCGCGCACCTTAGTGCTGGTGATTGGCGAGTCGACCCAGCGTGGACGCATGAGTCTGTACGGTTATCCGCGTGAAACCACGCCGGAGCTGGATGCGCTGCATAAAACCGATCCGAATCTGACCGTGTTTAATAACGTGGTGACGTCTCGTCCATACACCATTGAAATCCTGCAACAGGCGCTGACCTTTGCCAATGAAAAGAACCCGGATCTGTATCTGACGCAACCGTCGCTAATGAACATGATGAAACAGGCGGGGTATAAAACCTTCTGGATCACCAACCAGCAGACGATGACCGCCCGCAATACCATGCTGACGGTATTTTCGCGCCAGACCGACAAGCAGTACTACATGAACCAGCAACGTACGCAGAGTGCGCGTGAATACGACACCAACGTGCTGAAGCCGTTCCAGGAAGTGCTGAAGGACCCGGCACCGAAGAAACTGATCATCGTTCATCTGCTGGGTACGCATATCAAATACAAATACCGCTACCCGGAAAATCAGGGCAAGTTTGATGGCAATACCGATCATGTTCCGCCTGGATTAAGCGCAGAAGAGCTGGAGTCATATAATGATTATGACAATGCTAACCTGTATAACGATCATGTGGTTGCCAGCCTGATTAAAGACTTTAAAGCGGCAGACCCGAACGGATTCCTGGTTTACTTCTCTGACCACGGTGAAGAGGTTTACGACACGCCGCCGCATAAAACCCAGGGGCGTAATGAGGACAACCCGACGCGTCATATGTACACCATTCCGTTCCTGCTGTGGACGTCAGAAAAATGGCAAGCGACTCATCCGCGTGATTTCTCGCAGGATGTTGATCGTAAATACAGCCTTGCGGAACTGATCCACACCTGGTCAGATTTGGCGGGCTTATCTTACGACGGTTACGATCCAACCCGTTCAGTGGTGAATCCGCAGTTCAAAGAAACTACCCGCTGGATTGGTAACCCGTACAAGAAAAACGCGCTGATCGATTACGACACTCTGCCGTATGGCGATCAGGTGGGTAATCAGTAAATGACCTATGTATCGCGTCTGGCGCTATTTGCCGGATGCGATACTGGCACAATGTTTACATCGAACTCCCCTCAGGCCACACTTTTCAGGTGGCCTTTTTTCATAATGCCAGTTACTGTTTTCCCGTCTACATACCTAAGGGAATAACATGTATCACGACGTCAGCTATCTGCTCTCCCGCCTGATCAACGGCCCGCTGTCCCTGCGCCAGATTTACTTTGCCAGCAGTAACGGCCCGGTGCCCGATCTTGCGTATCAGGTCGATTTTCCACGTCTGGAAATTGTGCTGGAAGGTGAGTTTGTTGATACCGGCGCTGGAGCAACGTTAGTTCCCGGCGATGTGCTGTACGTTGCCGCTGGTGGCTGGAATTTCCCACAATGGAAAACACCCGCTACCACCTTTAGCGTGCTGTTTGGCAAACAGCAACTCGGCTTCAGCGTCGTGCAATGGGATGGCAAACAATATCAAAATCTGGCGAAGCAACACGTCGCCCGACGCGGCCCGCGCATTGGTTCTTTTCTGCTACAAACGCTCAATGAAATGCAAATGCAGTCGCAGGAGCAGCAAACGGCCAGACTTATCGTCGCCAGCCTGCTTAGCCACTGCCGCGATTTGCTCGGCAGCCAAATACAGACCGCCTCACGCAGCCAGGCTCTATTCGAAGCTATTCGTGATTATATCGACGAACGCTATGCCTCCGCACTTACCCGCGAATCTGTCGCACAGGCGTTCTATATTTCGCCAAATTACCTCTCGCACCTGTTTCAAAAAACGGGGGCCATTGGTTTTAACGAATACCTGAATCACACGCGACTGGAGCACGCTAAGACATTATTGAAAGGTTATGACCTGAAGGTAAAAGAAGTGGCGCACGCCTGCGGCTTTGTCGACAGCAACTACTTCTGCCGTCTGTTTCGTAAAAATACCGAACGCTCACCGTCGGAATATCGTCGGCAGTACCACAGCCAACTGACAGAAAAACCGACTACTCCAGAATAAGATGGGTTTGCTGCGGCGCAGAAAGCACTTTGCGTACCGCGCTCATCACCCGCTGCGGCTCACGCAGGAAAGCGTAGATGCTGCATTGCACATAGCGGCAATGTTCAAATCGCTCAGCACCGGCAAGCTCGATATCCGTAATTAACAGCGCAACATCCGCCCGACGGATATCCTCGTCCGCTAAACGATTCTCCGTCCCCAGCGCGCCCTGAGTTTCAATGCTGACTCCCCACTTCTCTAACTGGCACAACTTTTCCAGCCGTTCCGCCGCCATATAAGTATGCGCCACGCCGCTTACGCAGGCGGTTACTGCCACCAGATATGCCATTTTAACCTCCCACGGTAACCTGAAATCCGGCCCGTTCTGCCATTTCGCGCATCGTTGTCACATCGGCTGACGACGGCGCAGACACCTCTTTCATCGACCATGTTTTCCCCAGCAGGCGGTATTTCGGTTCGCCGTACTGATGAAACGGTAACAGATGGATCTGCCTGATATTCAGCGGGATCAGCACGTCCAGCGCCTGCTGCATATTCTCCCGGCTGAGCGTGAAACCAGGGATCAGCGGTAAACGCGGGATCACGTTGACGCCCTCACTCACCAGCAAACGCAGATTCTCCAGCACGCGTGGCAGGTTCATCTTCACCACATCCCGCGCCTGAGTCGCGTCCATAATTTTTAAATCGAACAACACTTCATCGCACAATTTCGCCAGCGGTAACAGCTTGCTGGCTGGCGCGTCTCCGGCAGTTTCAATGGCGCATGACACGCCCCACAACCGCAGCCGCTGTAAAAAACGGGTAGCAAACTCCGCCTGCATTAACACTTCGCCGCCAGAAAGCGTGACGCCGCCGCCGGACGTGCGAAAGAAAATGTCATCTTTCATCACTTCCCGTTCCAGCGCGTCAAGGCTGATATCGCGGCCAATCCGTTCAAACGCCCCGGAGGGGCATTCATCCGCATCACGCAAACATTTCGCACAGTGCAGACATTTCGCCTCTCTGCGTACCGTCTGGATTTTGCCGGAGATCGACTCCGGATTAGCACACCATGGGCAAAGATGCGGACAGCCTTTAAAAAAGACCACCGTACGAATGCCCTCGCCGTCATTCAGTGAATAACGCTGAATGTTGAAAATGCGCGCCACATCATCGCGGCGCGTTTCCACAACGTTACAGCTGATGCGCTGTCCGGCGGATGATGTCATCCTGGATCTCCTTCGACAGTTCGACAAAGAAGGCGCTGTATCCGGCAACGCGCACCACCAGCCCGGCATAATCTTGTGGGCGCTGTTGCGCTTCCCGCAACGTGTCGGCGTTCACCACGTTAAACTGAATATGCTGCAACTTAAGCTGGGTAAACGCCCGTAAGAAGTCGGCCAGTTTGCGTAATCCCGCTTCACCTTCCAGGGTCGCCGGAGTGAATTTCACGTTCAGCAACGTACCGTTAGACAGCAGCGTATTATCGAGCTTACTGACTGACTTCAGTACCGCCGTTGGCCCTTGTGCGTCCTGGCCCAGCATGGGTGACAAGCCGCCGTCTGCCAGCTGTTCTCCGGCAAAACGACCGTCTGGCGTCGCGCCAACCACCGATCCCAACGGGACGTGAGCAGAAACGGTATACGATCCCGGCGTGAAGTAGCCGCCGCGCGGGTTCTGGTATTTTTCCACTTCTTTGCAGTAGTGGCGTAACAGTTCGGCGCTGATGTTATCCACCTCGTCGATATCGTTACCGTATTTCTCGAAGCGGTTAATTAAGCGAGCACGGACTTTTTCGCCTTCTGGCGTTGCGAAGTTGGCTTTTAATACCGACAGCAATTCGTCAAAACTTAAACGCTGTTGCTCAAAAACCATACCTTTCAACGCATGGAGAGAATCGCTCAGGTTGGCGATACCGATCCCCTGTACGCCGGAGAAGTTATAACGCGCACCGCCATCGGTAATATCGCGGCCTTTTTCCAGACAATCGCTGATAAACGATGAGAGCAGCGGTACAGGTGCCCAGTCACGGTGACCGATATCGCAAATATTGCTGCCCTCAACCATCAGGGTGATGTAGTGGCTGATCTTGGCGCGGATCTGCTCCAGTAAACCTTCATAAGTCAGCGCAGCATTGCCTTCATTTTCATGCAGGCAGATTTCCATCACTTTCAGCAGATTAAACATCGCGATGTCATGCAAGCCGTAGGTTCTGCCGGGAATAGATAATTCCACACAGCCCACTACGGAATAGTCGCGTGCATCTTCCAGCGAAACGCCACGGTTGAGGAACGCTGGCACCACTACTTCATCGTTAAAGATTTGCGGAATACCGGTGCCGAGGCGAATGGTTTCGGCGGTTTTCATCAGGAACGGCGTGTCGATCAAGGCGTTAGTGCGCACCCCCAGGTTCGGTTGCGGTAATTGCACGCTTTGATAGGCGTCAAGGCAAAGGAACGAAAGCACGTTCACCGCGCTACGTCCGTTCTCGGTTAACCCGCCGAGCAGTGCGGTATAGCCGGTCGGGAAACCGGCGAAATAACGCGCGCTACTGGTGGAGCGCAACAGCACGATGTCGTTGCATTTCACCCATAAAGATTCGAGCAGTTCTTTCAGGAACGCCGGATCTTCGCCCTGGGTTAATGATGCCTGATAGAACGGCAACATATACTGGTCGAAGCGCCCTAAAGACAGCGAACTGGCGTTGGATTCGTATTGCAGAATGATGTTCATGTACCAGAACAACTGGCACGCTTGCCAGAACGTCTGCGGCTTATGTTCGGCGTTATGGCGAGAGATCTCCGCAATAGTCAGCAGTTCTTCGCGACGCTGGGCATCTGTGCAGTTTGCCGCCATCGTTTCCGCCAGTTCGGCGTAACGCAAAATGTGTTTCTGTGAGGCTTCGAGCAGTAACAGCGCTGCCTGATAAAAGTGATTCTCCGGCTGTTGCTGACAATGTTGCTGCATTTGCGCTACCAGCTCACCCAGCCCGTGATTCAGCAGGCGCGGGTAATCAATAATAATGTGCCCCTGGCCTTTATCCGTCTGGTTGATGCTGAAAATCTGCGTGCTGGTCGCGGCTTTTACTTCATCCGTCATCTGCCCGTTGATGAAATCTTTCATCGAACGTTTTTCCCAGTACGGGAACAACTCTTCGCGGTAGATACGTTTATCTTCTTCGCTGATAGCAAAGCGGTCCTGCGGACGCGTCGGGAATTGATCCAGCTCTTTCAGCAGCCAGTAAGGGTCCATTTCCGGCGACATAATCCCGGCGCGTGGTTTTACGGTGCGGTTACCGGCAATCAGTTCTTCATCACGAATCGAAATTTCAACGTGTTCAAGGATATACGCTGTTGCTTTCGCCCGGCGCAATATCACCGGTTCGCCTTCGGTTTGCCGATGGCTGGCGGTATAAAGCAGCGCCCGCTCCAGCGAGATTTCACGGGTATTGGCAAACAGTGCAGTTTTGAGGCGAGAGATACGATTCGTCATGAGGAACTCCTGTGGGAAAGCGAACCCGCCCTTACGGGCGGGATAAGAACTTAAGCGGTTTGTGCCAGGTGAGCTTCAATTTTGCTCATAATGGCATCAGCGCGTTTTACCGCGTCGCTGATGTTGACGCGCACGATGGTCTTGCCAGCAAAACGCTCTTCAAACTTGATGCCGATATCTTTGGTCAGAATCACCATATCGGCGCTCGCCACGTCTTCCGCAGTCAGTTCATTTTCCAGACCAATCGAGCCCTGGGTTTCTACTTTCACTTCCCAGCCTTTCGCTTTCGCGGCACTTTCCAGCGCCTCTGCCGCCATATAGGTATGGGCAACACCAGATGGACACGCGGTTACTGCAATAATTTTCGTCATGGCTCGTTCCTCAATTAATTAATTTCAAAATCCAAATCCAGGTCGTCTTCTTTTTCATCAGTCGAAGACCCATTTTTACGCGCCAGACTTTTCAGCACGTTCACACAAACAGCCGTCACCACTGCTCCGACAGCCACTGCTGCGATATAACCCAGCTTGCCTTCAACCACCGGCAGCACAATCAGACCACCCCAGCCTGCATAGCACTGCGCACCGACCAGCGCCGCAGTTACTGCACCACAAACTGAACCGCTCATGATGGAAGGAATAACACGCAGCGGATCGGCAGCGGCGAAAGGAATCGCCCCTTCAGTAACCCCAACGCACCCCATCACCAGCGCCGCTTTACCGGTTTCGCGCTCTTCTGCGGAGAAATTTTTACGACCAATCAGCGTCGCCAGCCCCATCCCCAGCGGCGGAACACAAATCCCCACGGCAGCAATGGCCACCACGGTATAAACACCCTGAGCAACGCAAATCAGCATGAAGGCATAGGCCACTTTGTTAACCGGACCGCCCATATCGAACGCCAGCATCAGCCCCATGATCACCGCCAGCATAACAATGCTGCCCTGCTGCATCCCCTGTAGCCACTGAGTCAGGCTGTTGGTCAACGCCCCCACCGGCTCGCCCAGCCCCCACATCATGACGCCAGCGGTAATCAGTGTGCCGACGATTGGAATGATGAAGATTGGCATCACCGAGCGCAGAACTTTATGCACCGGAATTTTCTTCAGGTAATGCACCACGATGCCGCCGATAATCCCGGCGATCAGTGCACCAAAGAAGCCCGCGCCAAAGCTGTTACCAACCCAGGCACCGATAGCGCATGGAGCCAGCGCAGAACGTTCTGCAATGGAATAACCGATGTAAGCGGCGAGGAAAGGCACCATCAGCGTCAAACCTGCAACGCCGATATCAAACAGTTTTTTCAGATTCGGATCGGCTACGGCATCCGGCACTGCGCCTTTGCCATACAACATGACGGAAACCGCCAGCAAAATACCGCCCGATACCACGAAGGGAATCATGTGTGAAACGCCCGTCATTAAATGCTGACGGGTATTTTTCAGGATCTGCACCAACTCATTCATAAGCTGCTCCCGGGCTTGCGAAAGCCCATGTCCATATTTTTGATGGAAGAAACAATAGGCAATCGCAGGCGGAGCAAACAGTGGATAAAAAGGCCATTTACTGGACTTTTGTAATATCAGTACAAAAATGCGATCCGCCTCATAACTTGCGATAATCCGGAAGCATGCCGCAAAACGGCGTCTTGTGAGACGCGTCGCAAATTGACGGTTACATTACATTTGTCCAGCTTTTGGCAGATTTGTCACATGGCAGGCCGTTACCGTGCGCTCTTATCCTGTAAACAGAAAACCGTACCGGGAGAAAGGCAATGGCCCTGATTGTGGAATTTATTTGTGAGCTACCTAACGGCGTCCATGCGCGTCCGGCAAGCCACGTTGAAACGCTGTGTAATACTTTTTCATCACAAATTGAGTGGCATAACCTGCGCACTGACCGCAAGGGCAACGCCAAAAGCGCCCTTGCGCTGATTGGCACCGACACGCTGGCGGGCGATAACTGCCAGTTACTGATTTCCGGGGCCGACGAACAGGAAGCGCACCAGCGTTTAAGCCAATGGCTGCGCGATGAATTCCCCCACTGCGATGCGCCGCTGGCAGAAGTTAAATCTGACGAACTGGAACCACTGCCGGTTTCACTGACCAATCTGAATCCGCAAATTATCCGCGCCCGCACCGTGTGCAGCGGTAGCGCAGGCGGCATTCTGACGCCGATCTCTTCTTTAGATCTCAATGCGCTGGGTAATCTTCCCGCTGCCAAAGGCGTTGACGCCGAGCAATCCGCGCTGGAAAACGGCCTGACGCTGGTACTGAAAAACATTGAGTTTCGTCTGCTGGATAGCGACGGTGCTACCAGCGCGATTCTGGAAGCGCACCGATCCCTGGCTGGCGATACTTCCCTGCGCGAACATTTACTGGCAGGCGTCAGCGAGGGATTAAGCTGTGCCGAAGCGATTGTCGCCAGTGCACACCACTTCTGCGAAGAGTTTTCCCGTTCCAGCAGCAGCTACCTGCAAGAACGCGCCCTGGACGTACGCGACGTCTGCTTCCAGTTACTCCAGCAAATCTACGGTGAGCAACGCTTCCCGGCACCGGGCAAACTGACGCAGCCCGCCATTTGTATGGCGGATGAACTGACCCCCAGCCAGTTCCTCGAACTGGATAAAAATCACCTCAAAGGATTGTTGCTCAAAAGCGGCGGCACCACCTCACATACGGTGATCCTTGCCCGTTCGTTCAACATTCCGACGCTGGTTGGTGTGGATATTGATGCCCTCACTCCGTGGCAGCATCAAACGATTTATATCGACGGCAACGCTGGGGCGATTGTGGTTGAGCCAGGGGAAGCCGTAGCTCGTTATTATCAGCAGGAAGCCCGCGTACAGGATGCCCTGCGTGAGCAACAGCGAGTCTGGCTGACCCAACAAGCCCGTACCGCTGACGGTATCCGCATTGAAATTGCTGCTAACATCGCTCACTCCGTGGAAGCGCAGGCTGCATTCGGCAATGGTGCGGAAGGCGTTGGTTTATTCCGCACTGAAATGCTCTATATGGATCGCACCAGTGCACCGGGCGAAAGCGAGCTGTACAACATTTTTTGTCAGGCGCTGGAGTCCGCCAACGGACGCAGCATTATTGTGCGCACTATGGATATTGGCGGTGACAAACCCGTTGATTATCTGAACATTCCCGCAGAGGCAAACCCGTTCCTCGGTTATCGCGCCGTGCGTATTTATGAAGAGTACGCGTCGTTATTTACCACACAACTACGGTCGATCCTGCGTGCCTCCGCTCACGGCAGCCTGAAAATCATGATCCCGATGATCTCCTCAATGGAAGAGATCTTATGGGTAAAAGAAAAACTGGCAGAAGCCAAACAGCAACTACGTAACGAACACATTCCGTTTGATGAGAAGATCCAGCTCGGCATTATGCTGGAAGTGCCGTCGGTGATGTTCATCATCGATCAATGCTGCGAAGAGATTGATTTCTTTAGTATCGGTAGTAATGACCTGACGCAATATCTGCTGGCAGTGGATCGCGATAACGCTAAGGTTACTCGTCACTATAACAGCCTGAATCCGGCATTCCTGCGGGCGCTCGATTACGCCGTGCAGGCGGTGCATCGCCAGGGCAAATGGATTGGTCTGTGCGGTGAACTAGGAGCGAAAGGTTCCGTGCTGCCGTTGCTGGTCGGCTTAGGGCTGGATGAACTCAGCATGAGCGCACCATCAATTCCGGCGGCGAAAGCGCGGATGGCGCAACTTGATAGCCGTGAGTGCCGCAAGTTGCTCAACCAGGCAATGGCCTGCCGTACTTCGCTGGAAGTGGAACACCTGCTGGCGCAATTCCGCATGACCCAACAAGACGCACCGCTGGTCACCGCCGAGTGCATCACACTGGAAAGCGACTGGCGCAGCAAAGAAGAAGTGCTCAAAGGCATGACCGATAACCTGCTGCTGGCGGGCCGCTGTCGCTATCCGCGTAAACTGGAAGCCGACTTGTGGGCGCGCGAGGCCGTTTTCTCTACCGGTCTGGGCTTTAGTTTTGCCATTCCCCACAGCAAATCAGAACACATTGAGCAATCCACCATCAGCGTGGCGCGTCTGGCAGCGCCGGTGCGCTGGGGCGATGATGAAGCGCAATTCATCATTATGTTAACCCTGAACAAACACGCCGCGGGCGATCAACATATGCGCATTTTCTCGCGCCTCGCTCGCCGCATCATGCACGAAGAATTCCGTAACGCGCTGGTTAACGCCGCCTCTGCCGACGCTATCGCCAGCCTGCTGCAACATGAACTGGAACTGTAAAAGGAAACATCATGGAACTGTATCTGGACACCGCTAACGTCGCAGAAGTCGAACGTCTGGCACGCATATTCCCGATTGCCGGGGTGACAACTAACCCGAGCATTATCGCTGCCAGCAAGGAGTCCATATGGGAAGTGCTGCCGCGTCTGCAAAAAGCGATTGGTGATGAGGGCATTCTGTTTGCTCAGACCATGAGCCGCGACGCGCAGGGGATGGTGGAAGAAGCGAAGCGCCTGCGCGACGCCATTCCGGGCATTGTGGTGAAAATCCCGGTAACCTCTGAAGGTCTGGCAGCAATTAAAATGCTGAAGAAAGAAGGCATTACTACGCTGGGAACCGCAGTGTACAGCGCCGCGCAAGGATTACTGGCGGCGCTGGCTGGAGCCAAATACGTTGCTCCATACGTTAACCGCGTAGATGCCCAGGGCGGTGACGGCATTCGTACTGTACAGGAGTTGCAAGCGTTACTGGAAATGCATGCGCCAGAAAGCATGGTGCTGGCTGCCAGCTTTAAAACACCACGTCAGGCGCTGGATTGTTTGCTGGCTGGATGTGAATCCATCACACTGCCCTTAGATGTAGCGCAACAAATGCTTAACACCCCTGCGGTAGAGTCAGCTATAGAGAAGTTCGAGCACGACTGGAATGCCGCATTTGGCACTACTCATCTCTAAAGGAGTAATTATGGACCGCATTATTCAATCACCAGGTAAATACATCCAGGGCGCAGATGTAATTAATCGTCTGGGCGAGTACCTGAAGCCACTGGCGGAACGCTGGTTAGTGGTGGGTGACAAATTTGTTTTAGGTTTTGCTCAATCCACTGTCGAGAAAAGCTTTAAAGATGCTGGACTGGTAGTAGAAATTGCGCCGTTTGGCGGTGAATGTTCGCAAAATGAGATCGACCGTCTGCGTGGCATCGCGGAGACTGCGCAGTGTGGCGCAATTCTCGGTATCGGTGGCGGAAAAACCCTCGATACTGCCAAAGCACTGGCACATTTCATGGGTGTTCCGGTAGCGATCGCACCGACTATCGCCTCTACCGACGCACCGTGCAGTGCGTTGTCTGTTATCTACACCGATGAGGGTGAGTTTGACCGCTATCTGATGTTGCCAAATAACCCGAATATGGTCATTGTCGACACCAAAATCGTCGCTGGCGCACCTGCACGTCTGTTAGCGGCGGGTATCGGCGATGCGCTGGCAACCTGGTTTGAAGCACGCGCCTGTTCCCGTAGCGGCGCGACCACCATGGCGGGCGGCAAGTGCACTCAGGCAGCGCTGGCACTGGCTGAACTGTGCTACAACACCCTGCTGGAAGAAGGCGAAAAAGCGATGCTTGCCGCCGAACAGCATGTAGTGACTCCGGCGCTGGAGCGCGTGATTGAAGCGAACACCTATTTGAGCGGTGTTGGTTTTGAAAGCGGCGGGCTGGCGGCGGCACACGCGGTACATAACGGCCTGACCGCTATCCCGGACGCGCATCACTATTATCATGGTGAAAAAGTGGCATTCGGTACGCTGACGCAGCTGGTTCTGGAAAACGCGCCGGTGGAGGAAATCGAAACCGTAGCTGCGCTTAGCCATGCGGTAGGTTTGCCAATAACTCTCGCTCAACTGGATATTAAAGAAGATGTCCCGGCGAAAATGCGAATTGTGGCAGAAGCGGCATGTGCAGAAGGTGAAACCATCCACAACATGCCTGGCGGCGCAACGCCAGATCAGGTTTACGCCGCACTGCTGGTAGCTGACCAGTATGGACAACGTTTCCTGCAAGAGTGGGAATAACCTACTCCAAACTCCCGGCTTGTCCGGGAGTTTGAGAGTGCAGGCAAAGTGGCTCACTCGTCACTGCGGGCATGTTTTTCCCCCTCGCCCTTTCAGGGAGAGGGGCGGGGTGAGGGTAAATATTCGCCCCGGAGCTGGCCTGTACCCCTCACCCTAACCCTCTCCCCAAAGGGGAGAGGGGACTGTTCGAGCACTTTTTATACGTTATCACCCGTCTGAAACTCCCACGTTGTTCAGGAATTTTTTATCCGCTTCTGGACATTTTCTCCACAGAACAATCGTTAGCCCGGAAGGTCGAATCTGTGACTCTTATTTTCACGGACGAAACAGATGAAAGCTTCACTGGCGTTATTCAGTCTTCTGACGGTATTTACCAGTTACTCCTTAAAATCTCCCGCCGTTCCACCAACCGTGGTACAAATCCAGGCCAACAGCAATCTTGCCATCGCAGACGGTGCCAGACAGCAAATCGGCAGCACGCTATTTTACGATCCGGCGTATGTGCAGCTTACCTATCCTGGCGGTGATGTCCCGCAAGAACGCGGCGTATGTTCCGATGTGGTGATCCGTGCATTGCGCAGCCAGAAGGTCGATTTGCAGAAACTGGTGCACGAAGATATGGCGAAGAATTTTGCTGCGTACCCGCAAAAATGGCAGTTAAAGCGCCCGGACAGCAACATCGATCACCGTCGGGTGCCTAATCTGGAAACCTGGTTTACCCGCCACGATAAAACACGCCCCACCAGCAAGAACCCCAGTGACTATCAATCGGGCGATATTGTCTCCTGGCGATTAGATAACGGGCTGGCACATATTGGGGTGGTGTCAGATGGCTTCGCCCGCGACGGTACGCCGCTGGTGATACATAACATTGGCGCAGGCGCGCAGGAAGAAGACGTGCTGTTTAGCTGGCGGATGGTGGGGCACTATCGGTATTTTGTTAAATAAGCGATCGCCCCACATGAAGAAAAAATTCAGATGTTTTTTACACTGACAGCTTCTTTTTTCTTACGGCTCACCAGCGCCAGTGCCAGCACAATCAGCACAATACCGCTACCTTCAACGGCCCCCGGATTCTCACCGAGCAGCCACCAGGAAAAGAGTACGCCGCAAACGGGAACGGCCAGTGTGCTTAAGCTGGCAATACTGGCAGGCAAGTTTTTCAATACAAACAACCATAAGCTCCACGCCAGCGCTGTCGCCAGAATCGCACTGTAGGCCAGCGCCCAGAACACGGTGGGTTGCCAGTCAATTTCACGTTGCGGCACCAGTAAAGCGACCACGCTCATCACCAGCGCCGCATACAGCATCTGCCAGGATGTTAGCGACAATAAATCCACGCGCGGATGGCGGGCATACAGACGTTTAGCAACAATCGCGCTCGCCCCCCAACTCACACCGGAGAGGATTGCCAGCATGGCGCTTTTCATCGAAGAGAAATCGAGTTGCCACGGCTGCAACACCAAAAATAAGCCGAAAGCGGCAATCAGTATCGCGAAATATTGCCCACGTCGCAGGCGTTCACCGAGAAACAACGCGGCGAAAATCACCACCCAGAACGGCATGGTATAGCTCAGGATTGCCACCTTCCCCGCTCCGCCGCTGACCAGCGCCCACTGTGCCAGGCCGACCATCCCGCAGGTTTGTAACAGGGCAATGGCTAAGGTGTATTTAAACGGTGTCGGGCGCATTCCGCGACCACGTAATAAAAGGACGATGAATAAAACGAGAGCGCCGAAAATGCAGCGTAAGGCGGTAAAGTCGAAGGCACCGATGTAGCTGGTGACTTGCTTCATGAAAATCCAGCTATAACTCCAGATAAGTGTGAGCACAACCAGGCCACTGATTGCCAGTGGGTTGCTCTTTCCTGCGGCAGACATGAGAGATCCAGTGTGTAGTTTTCCTGTGGACACTATACGCCGGTAAAGAAACTTCAGCGACTGCCTGAAAGGCAGTCGCTGAAGAAGGTCAGATTACAGCAGGTCGAAACGGTCGAGGTTCATCACTTTCACCCATGCCGCCACGAAGTCTTTAACAAACTTCTCGTGGGCATCGCTGCTGGCGTAGACTTCCGCCACCGCACGCAGGACAGAGTTAGAACCAAAGACCAGATCCGCACGGCTGGCTGTGTATTTCACTTCGCCAGTTTCGCGGTCACGGCCTTCGAACAGCTCTTTCGATTCGTCGGTCGCTTTCCACTCGTAACGCATATCCAGCAAGTTCACGAAGAAGTCATTGCTCAATACGCCAACGCGGTCAGTGAAGACGCCGTTTTTGCTGCCATCGAAGTTGGCCCCCAGTACGCGCATCCCGCCCACCAGCGCAGTCATTTCCGGCGCGGTCAGCGTCAGTTGCTGTGCTTTATCAATCAACAGTGACTCGGTGGTGGAAACGTCCAGACGAGCGCGATAGTTACGGAAACCGTCAGCAATTGGCTCCAGCAGTTCGAACATCTCAATGTCAGTCTGATCCTGACGCGCATCAACGCGGCCCGGCGCAAACGGTACATGAATGCTCAAACCTGCGGCGCTTGCGGCTTTCTCAACGCCAACCACACCTGCCAGCACGATGATATCCGCCAGCGAAGCTTTGCCAGACTCTTTCTGAATTTTCTCCAGAACTGGCAGAGCACGAACGGCTGCGGCGTTCACATCCCAGTCGCGCTGCGGCATTAATGCCAGACGTGCACCATTGGCACCACCACGTTTGTCGCCACCACGGAAGGTAGAAGCAGACGCCCAGGCCACCGATACCAGCTCGCTGACAGACAGACCAGAATCCGCAATCGCGAATTTCAGATCGATAATGTCCTGCTCGGTCGGGTTGTAGATCGGCTGCGGCAGCGGATCTTGCCAGATCAGATCTTCTTTCGGTACTTCCGGCCCGATGTAACGAGATTTCGGCCCCATATCCCTGTGCGTCAGTTTGAACCAGGCACGAGCAAAGGCTTCGTTGAACGCCTGCGGATCGTTGAGGAAACGACGAGAGATCTTCTCGAACTCAGGATCAAAACGCAGCGTCAGGTCGGTCACCAGCATCGTCGGTTTACGTTTCTTCGACGGATCAAACGGATCCGGGATAATTTCCGGTGCGTCTACTGCTTCAAACTGGATTGCGCCAGCCGGGCTGCGGGTCTGTACCCACTCATACTTGAACAGGTTTTCGAAGAAGTAGTTGCTCCACTGGGTCGGCGTCTGGGTCCAGACTACTTCCAGACCAGAGGTAATGGCATCTGCGCCAACGCCGCTGCCGTAAGTGCTCGCCCAGCCTAAACCTTGTTCTTCAATCGGTGCAGCTTCTGGATCAGGACCTACATTTGATGTCGGACCGGCACCGTGAGTTTTACCCAACGTATGACCACCCGCAATCAGCGCCACGGTTTCTTCGTCGTTCATGCCCATGTTGCCGAAGGTCGCGCGGATAGCTGCTGCCGCAGAAAGCGGTTCGCCGCTGTGATCCGGGCCTTCCGGGTTAACGTAAATCAGGCCCATCTCGGTTGCGCCCAGCGGTGCTTTCGCCAGTGCTTCCGGATGACGGTGGGTCAGCCAGGCTTTTTCATCACCCCAGTTAACATCCAGATCCGGTTCCCAGACGTCTTCACGACCGGCACCAAAACCGAAGGTACGGAAGCCGGAGTTTTCCAGCGCCACGTTACCCGCGAGGATAAACAGGTCGGCCCAGGAGATTTTCTGACCATATTTCTGTTTGATTGGCCACAGCAGGCGACGCGCTTTATCGAGGCTTACGTTATCCGGCCAGGAGTTCAGCGGTGCAAAACGTTGCTGACCACGACCCGCGCCGCCGCGTCCGTCGATGGAACGGTAAGTACCCGCGCCGTGCCAGGCCATACGAATAAACAGACCGGCATAGCTGCCCCAGTCGGCAGGCCACCACGGCTGAGATTCTGTCAGCAGGGCTTTCAGATCTTTTTTCAGGCCGTAGTAATCTAATTTGCTGAATTCTTTGCGGTAGTCAAAGTCCTCACCCAGCGGGTTAGAACGATTAGAATGTTGGTTTAACAGGTCAACACGGAGTTGATTTGGCCACCAGTCGCGCGTGGTTGTGCCCCCACCTGCGCTCTGGTCGTGACCGCCCTGATGGAACGGGCATTTGCCAGTGGCTGTCGTGTTATGGATATCGTCTGACGTGCTCATCAATGTGCTCCCCTCTACAGTGTTACCGTTACGATACACAGCGTTAGAGAGAAGTTATAATTGAATTAATCCACGGATGCGATAGTTGAGATCTTACATATTGTTGGTTAAAGAGATGTAGATCAAATTGATCGTAATTAAGCTTTTTTGATTATGTCCGATTTCGGACAAATACTTTATAAAAAAGGGTTTTAGATTCGTATCCTTCAAGAAATGAGGGAGAAAACGAGGCTGACTACCTTATTTTCTCACTCGCATTTCAGGCAGCATTTTGTGCTCTGTTTAAAATTTGTGATCGCAGTGTGATTTTCACAAAAGTCACAGTATTTATAAACCAGGTCGAACACCCAGCGTATGGCAAATCGCGTAACTCATTTCAGCACGGTTAAGCGTATAGAAGTGGAAATCTTTCACTCCTTCACGGCTTAAAATCTTCACCATATCCATGGCGATATTCGCGCCCACCAGCTTGCGGGTTTCGGCATCATCATCAAGCCCGTCGAACATTTGTGCCATCCACGCCGGAATACGCACATTGGTCATGTCGGCAAATTTCTTCGCCTGTTTAAAGTTAGATACCGGCAAAATGCCCGGAATGATTTCCACATCAATGCCTGCCGATACGCAGCGGTCACGAAAACGCAGGTAGCTTTCGACATCAAAGAAGAACTGAGTAATCGCGCGGTTGGCTCCGGCATCGACTTTGCGTTTCAGGTTGAGCAAATCCGCCTGAGCGCTTTTTGCTTCCGGGTGAACCTCCGGATACGCCGCCACGGAGATATCGAAATCTGCCACTTCTTTTAACAGCGTCACCAGGTCAGAAGCATACATTTCCGGCTTACCGCTTCCCGGCGGCAGATCGCCACGCAGCGCCACGATATGACGAATACCGTTATTCCAGTAGTCACGTGCAATGGTGCGCAGCTCGTCGGGCGTCGCATCAATGCAAGTAAGATGCGGTGCCGCTTCCAGACCAGTGCGATCTTTAATGCCTTTAATAATGCTGTGCGTACGGTCACGCTCGCCGGAGTTTGCGCCATAGGTCACCGACACAAACTTCGGTTTCAGGTTGCTAAGGCGATCGATGGAGTTCCACAGGGTCTGCTCCATTTCACTGGTACGCGGCGGGAAAAACTCGAACGAAACGTTAATCTGCCCCTGGACTTCTGCCAGACTCTGATTCAGGGCATCCCGCTGGCTGGCGTGAAAAAAGCTCATACCTTACCTCATCAATCGCTTGTAGTTATATGTTGTGTTGTGAACATCTATCCATTTAGACGTCCAGATGTAAAGATGAAGGAAAAGCCGAGGGGCGTCAACCGAAAAATGACCAATGATGGTGAGGAAAAATCAGGGAAGTTGAAAAAAACTCATCTTAATTAGAGGCGATAAAAGATTTCTCTATAGCGCAATCCACCTCGCACGTTTTGACTGATATTCTGACAACACAGCGACACCTGGGCTTATTCGAAAAACAACGTCCTGCCACCGGATGGTGATGCTAAGGCATCTGATTCGGCCTGCGCCCTCGCGTAGGCCGAATACTGGATCTGCAAAATCAACGGGTAACAAACAGATGAATCAACTCAATACGTACTTTTACTTGATATCTTTCACGCGCATACCGTTGATCTGTTCATCCGTGATGGTGTTACCCGCTTTGAAGTAATCAACCACGGCGTGATAAACGTAATAACCGCCCGTTGTGTTACGCGCTTTCCCTTCGGTAAAGGCGGTAAAACCATCTCCACCATCAGCAAGGAAACTCTGGGTGGCAATAGAATAAACTGTCGCATCTTCAATGGGTTTGCCATTCAGAGTCAGTGTGATTACCCGCTGACCAACCGGTTTGCTGCTGTCGTACTTCATTTCCAGGCCTTTCGATACCTGTAAAACGCCATTACTTAAACTTGCGCCGTGTTCCATCAAACTGCGTAATTGTTTACCCGTGAGTTCCATCGTCACCAGTTCGTTGGGGAACGGGAAGGTACTGATGACGCCGCCCATCGTAATCGCCCCTGCGGGGATCTCATTGCGAATGCCGCCAGAGTTGGTTAACGCCAATTGGGTGTTTTTACCCGCCGCTACCAGTAAAGCATCAGCCGCCAGGTTCCCGAGGGAAGCCGATTCACCATAGGCACGTTTTAATTCAACCGGCGATTGCGCGACCGTTTGTTGCACCACTTCATCAAGCTTTTTATTCCAGCCGTCGATCACCTGTTTTGTTTGCGGATCGGGCTTCCACTCGTCGGCGTAAATGGTTTTAAGCTCGAAGTTTTTCACCGTAAAATCATGCGGCTTCTCTTTGTAGTCCAGTACCAGTTTACCGACATCAATCCCACCGCTGTCAGTGGAGAGGATGAGCGTATTGCCGACTTTAATCGGTTCCGGCGTACCCACATGTGCATGCCCGGTGATCAAAATATCCAGCCCTTTCACCTGACTTGCCGTCTGAATATCTTTATCCAGTGCGCGGCGCACATCTGTGCCCCCCATACTGGACTGGCGGGCCGGAACACCTTCGTGAATCAGCGCAACGGTCAAATCAACCTTGCCTTTGAGTTCATCGATATAACGTTGTAGCCATTTAATTTCATCACGCGCCTCAATACCCACTCGCGTTGCCGCAGATACCGTATCATTAAAGGCAAATACACCGTGCAAACCAATCACGCCAATTTTCACGCCGTCTTTTTCAATGATGGTATAGGGCTTATCCCAGAATGATTTACTGCTGTTCTGATAAAAAACATTACCCTGCACAATCGGGAATTTTGCCTGACTCAACTGTAATAACGTATTGTCCCAGCCGTGATCAAATTCATGATTACCTATAGTGACCGCATCGAATGGCATGGTATTCATAATATCGATAATCGCCTTGCCTTTAGTCAGGCTGCTGATATACGGCCCGGTAAAATAGTCACCCGCATCAAAAAACCAGGTCGCTTTGTTTTTAGCTTTTTCTTGTTTAACAAGCGTAGTGATATTTGCCCAGCCGCCAATATCTCGTTTACCGTCAGCAATCCACGGCACTTTATAAGGCTCTACATGTGCATGGAGGTCGTTGGTATAAATGATGGTGACATCTTTGGCGCAAGCCCAAAACGGCAGTGTTAATGCGATACCCGCAGCAAGCATTTTAATTTTCATAAACAATCCCTTCCAGTGAGATAAAGGATTGCTACATTACGTTCTGAAAGGCTTTTTTATGTGAGAATACTCACATCCAGAGGCGATAACTGTAGGACAAAATCAACGACCTTATGAAATCGTTGGTGATATATGTCAAATCTGTTTGCGATTAATGTCTGTAAAACGTTCGGTTGTCGAAATTTGGGATTGGCCTCATCGGAAGATTACAGTTGGCCAGACTATAAACTGGGTTTTCCGGCACTGCACTGCCAGGCATGCGGAAGTTACCCCCCTTTGTTTGATGAACAACAATTTCGTGACTGGTTGTCAGTTCACATGACTGCGTGTGCCATAGAAACAGGGCATTTTTGTCCATCATGCTATTGTAAAGAAAAGATTTTTTATGGCCACAACCCGCAGGGAACACAACGCGTTCAATGCCGTTCATGCAAAAAAGTCTGGACTCCGAAACAGCAGCCAGCAAGAGAAATTACGTATCCCCAGTCCATTGAAACCGTTCAACTGTTCATGCCCTTTCAAGGAGCCAGCGCAGTACAAAAGCTCTATGTTTTAGTCAGTCTTGACGCCACTCGTGGCAACATCCTTCATCTCTCCACGAATTATACGCAACATCAGACAGGAGACAGTCTGCGGTACAGTTACAGAGGCAATACAGAACCAACTGAGCACCATAGCGATATTGTGCAGAGGGTAGATATGCGTGAAGCGCAATTCTTGCGCCGGAGCCAGTTCGATGAAATTCAGTATGGCAGTGCTGTGCTCAAGCGCAATGGCAAGGGAGCCATACTACGCCCGGTTATCACGGCACACGGGCATTTCAGAATACTGAAAATCCGCTTTCCACATGTCAAAACGCATATCATTTCACACGAATGTTTTCTGAGAGGCGCAATTATTACAGCCTGGGCAGATCAGTTCCGCCAACAACAAGGCGAACTTTGGTTCGTAGAAGAAGAAATCAGCGACCGTAACGCTGATATTCCCTGGCATTTTCAGGGAACGACATACCATGGTTGGTGGCAAAATCAGTGGCAACGCTGGGGGCAGGGGAATAACAGCAAGATGGTCTGCCTGCTCACAGGAGTCTCCTTAGAAAGGGGCGCAAATGTTTCTCTGGCAACCAGTCGTTGCTTTATCACATGGCTGACAGACCAACACGACTTTACCCAAAGCGCGTTATTATCCGCAGGTCGCGTAACGAAAATGCTGACCTCACTGGCGTTAAAATACAATGAATCGCTCACTCCATCTTGTTAGTCAATACACTCGACAAACGACCATAAATTAATGGGATCACTATTTCTCATTTAATTAAATATATGAATGTATGACTGAAAAATATAATCACAGTCAATGTTTAATTAATAACATTATTTGTTACTAAGATCACATAATACTTTCCTGACCTATGCTTACATAAAAATAAGACACGGTGTTCCTTTTATTTAAATAATTCAACCAATGTAACAACCCCTATCAAGGAGGGATGATGAGAACTGTATTTACGACTTTATCAGTCATATTCAGCGTGATGTTTTCTCACAGTATACTAGCTCAGGACGTTACTATTTATTATACGAATGATATTCACGCACATGTCAATCCGGCAAAAATTCCCGCTGTTGATAAGAACAGACTTGTAGGTGGTATGGCTAATATTGCAGGCATCGTTAATGAAGCGAAGAAAAAAAACAAAGATGTCTTTTTCTTTGATGCAGGCGACTATTTTACCGGTCCGTATATCAGTACCCTGACCAAAGGTGAAGCTATTATTGATATCATGAACACCATGCCCTTTGATGCGGTGTCCGTTGGTAATCACGAGTTCGATCACGGCGTGCCCAATATGGTATCTCAGTTATCAAAAGCAAAATTCCCCATTCTGCTGGGAAATATTTACTACACCGATACAAATAAACCAGTTTGGGATCATCCGTGGACCATTATCGAAAAAGATGGTTTAAAGATTGGTGTGATTGGATTGCATGGTGCATTCGCTTTCTATGATACAGTCGCGGCAAAAGCACGTGAAGGCGTAGAAGCCAGAGACGAAATTAAATATTTAAATAAAGCACTTGCAGAATTAAAAGGTAAAGTCGACATTACCGTTTTGCTAATTCACGAAGGTGTTCCGGCGCGTCAATCAAGCTTTGGTAGTAAAGATGTGGAGCGGCTACTACAGGCAGATATTGAGACAGCTAAAAAAGTGAATGGTGTTGATGTCTTAATTACCGGTCACGCACATGTCGGAACACCGCAACCAATAAAAGTTAATAACACATTAATTGTATCTACCGATGCATACGGCACCGACATCGGAAAACTTGTGCTTGATTACAATCCGAAAACAAAGAAAATTGATAGTTATAATGGTGAGTTAATCACCATCTTTGCAGATCAATTTAAACCTGACACCATCGTTCAAAATACTATCGATAAATGGAGCGTAAAACTTAACAAAATAACACAGGAAGTTGTCGGCCATTCTCCCGTAGTTTTAACACGTGAGTATGGCAGTTCTTCTTCTACCGGTAATCTTATTCTGGATGCAATGATGGAAAAAACACCTGATGCCATTGCCGGATTTCAAAATAGCGGTGGGATGCGAGCTGATTTTCCTAAAGGTGATATCACACTGGGAGATGTTATTAGCACATTCCCCTTTAATAATGACCTCATCGAGATGGATTTGACGGGCCGCGATCTCAAATCGTTGATGACGCATGCAACCAATCTAACTAACGGTGTGTTACAGGTTTCAAAAAGCGTTGCGGTTGTCTATGACAGCAAAAAACCACTCAACCAACGGTTAATCTCTTTCACCATTAACGGCAAACCCGTGGAAGATAATCAAACATATCGTATTGCCACGCACTCCTTTTGTGCCAGTGGTGGTGACGGTTTTGAAGCATTTTTGAATGGAAAAAATGTGAAGACGATACCGGGAACAACCTCGGCGGAATCTATCATCGATTATTTCAAAAATCATAAACCTGTCACCCCAGACTTAACTAAACGAGTCATGGACGTCGCCAAATAAAATATCATTTATCAGTCTATATATTTAACAAGGAATGCGAATGAAAACAGTGCAGCGTACTTTACTTGCCGCAACATTGCTGACTATTTTTTCGGTCTCAGTCATGGCGCAGGATGTCACGATTATTTATACAAATGATCTTCACGCTCATGTGGATTCTTATAAAGTGCCGTATATCGCAGACGGAAAACGCGACATTGGCGGCTTTGCCAATATATCTACTTTAGTAAAACAAGAGAAAGCGAAAAATAAAGCCACCTTTTATTTTGATGCTGGAGACTATTTCACCGGCCCTTATATCAGCAGTCTGACAAAGGGCGAAGCAATAATTGACATTATGAATACCATGCCTTTTGACGCAGTATCAATCGGTAATCATGAGTTTGACCATGGCTGGGATAATGCCCTGCGACAATTAAGCAAAGCGAATTTTCCTGTTTTATTGGGCAATGTTTATCATAAAGAGAGTGAGAACCCCTTCTGGAACAAGCCCTACACCATCCTGGAAAAAGATGGCATCAAGATTGGTATTATTGGGCTACACGGCGTATTTGCATTTAATGATACGGTCTCGGAGCTCTCTCTCCAGGGACTCGATAATGACAATAATAACCGCTTTGATAAATCTTCCGAGACCCTTAAGAATCAGGGGATTGAAGCACGTGATGAAGTGAAGTATTTGCAGCATTATATCGACGAGTTACGTGATAAGGTTGACCTCACTGTGGCGCTGGTTCATGAAGGCGTTCCGGCGCGTCAGTCCAGCATTGGCAATACAGATGTTAGACGCGCTCTTGATAAAGATATTCAAACCGCTAGCAAGGTGAAAGGATTGGATATTCTGATTACCGGGCATGCCCACGTCGGAACGCCAGAACCAATCAAAGTCGGCAACACCTTAATCCTTTCGACTGATAGTGGCGGTATCGATATTGGTAAATTAGTCCTTGATGTCAACCCTACAGCTCGTACCCATAAAATGAAGAGCTTTGAGCTGAAAACAGTTTATGCCGATGAATGGATACCCGATCCAACGACACAAAAAGTTATCAATGGCTGGAATAAAAAACTGGCGGATATTGTACGCCAACCAGTAGGTGAATCATCGATTGCATTAACTCGCGCCTATGGTGAGTCATCGCAACTAGGCAACCTGTTTACCGATGCAATGCTTGTCGCTGCTCCGACTGCACAGATTGCATTGATAAACTCCGGCAGCTTACGTGCGGATATAAATGCAGGCACGATTACCTTTGGCGACATTACCAGTACATTCCCCTTCAAGAATGAACTTACTGAAATGGATCTCAGCGGTAAGGATCTGCGTAACCTACTGGAACACGGGGCATCGCTTACCAATGGCATCCTGCAAATGTCAAAAGGCGCAGAAATGCGCTATACCCCGCAGAAACCAGTAGGTCAGCGCATAGTATCTTTTAAAATTAATGGTGAAGAGATCGTTGATACGAATATTTACCATGTTGCAACAACGACTTTCCTTGCACTGGGGGGCGATGGTTTTCTGGCATTCAAAGAAGGGAAAAATGTTCAGGTCCGCGCCGGAAATAACATGTCCGATGTCGTGATCGATTATTTGAAGAAAGGCCACAAGATTACGCCTGCACAGGTAAATGAAATGCGGGTGGACGTTAGCAAATAATAAAAAAATTATAATGCCATTCATTCACTGAATGGCATTATTTTTCTCTAAATCAACAATAGATAATGAGATATATTTATGTGTATAAAAAAGCACGGGATAGCGTTATCGATTCTATTAATACCTTGCATTGGAAACGCTCAGGAAATTAAAAGTGAGGAAGGCTGGTTACATCAAAGCTTGAATGTCATTGGTCGCACAGACTCTCGCTTTGGCCCAAGGCTGACTAACGACCTCTACCCTGAATATACTGTAGCAGGAAGAAAAGACTGGTTTGATTTTTATGGTTATGTTGATCTACCAAAATTCTTTGGCGTCGGCAGTCACTATGATGTTGGGATCTGGGATGAGGGCTCACCCCTATTTACGGAAATAGAACCTCGGTTTTCCATTGACAAATTGACCGGATTAAATCTTGCGTTCGGCCCTTTTAAAGAATGGTTCATTGCAAACAACTATGTCTATGATATGGGTGACAACCAGTCATCCCGGCAAAGTACATGGTATATGGGGCTTGGTACAGATATCGACACGGGTCTACCAATTAAGCTTTCTGCCAATATATACGCCAAGTATCAGTGGCAAAACTATGGTGCCGCTAATGAAAATGAATGGGACGGATATCGATTCAAAATAAAATATAGCATTCCTCTTACCCATTTATTCGGAGGGCGATTGGTATACAATAGTTTTACTAACTTTGATTTTGGCTCCGATCTTGCGGACAAATCACACAATAATAAACGAACCAGTAATGCTATTGCTTCAAGCCATATCCTTTCCCTGCTATATGAACACTGGAAATTTGCATTTACACTACGTTATTTTCACAACGGTGGACAATGGAATGCTGGGGAGAAAGTTAACTTCGGAGATGGTCCATTTGAATTAAAAAACACAGGATGGGGAACCTATACTACTATTGGTTATCAATTTTAAATCAGGTGATGTTTTAGATATTTTTACTTAATGCCATTTTGTAATTGTCATAAATAACTTCACCATTCACACTGTGAATTCATCGCTCAACACAAAAGCCCCCTTATTACCGGGGCACTGACCAAAGGCAAAATGACAATCAATCACCACCTCCGCAGGAGGTGGTTTAGAGGTGACAACAAAAGCTGGCAACTGCCAGCTTTTGTTCAATAATCACTACAACAACTGCGCCAGACGGTTAATATCCGACTGAATCGCCCCGGCGGTGACGTCGCGCCCTGCACCTGGCCCGCGGATCACCAGCGGGTTGTCGCGATACCAGCGGCTTTCGATGGCAAAGACGTTATCGCACGGTAGTAGTGATGCCAGCGGATGGTCTTCTCGCACCGCTTCCACGCCTACTCGCGCTTTGCCGTTGGCATCGAAACGCGCCACGTAGCGCAACACCAGCCCCATTTCACGGGCCGCTTCCAACCGTTGTACCATCTGCTCATTAAGTTCATCGCCATTTTCAAAGAAATGGTCGATGCTTCCACCTTCGCAATGGGTTGGCACCAGTGATTCAACACGCACCTGGTCCGGTTCAATGTTGTAACCCGCTTCACGCGCCAGAATCACCAGCTTGCGCATCACGTCTTTGCCGGAGAGGTCATCACGCGGGTCAGGTTCAGTTAAGCCCTGCTGCCACGCCTGATCCACCAGCTCGGTAAACGGCACGCTACCGTCGAATTGCAGGAACAGCCAGGAGAGTGTGCCGGAGAAGATCCCGCTGATCGACAAAATAGTGTCGCCGCTGTCGATCAGATCGCGCACGGTGTGGTTGATCGGCAAACCTGCGCCGACGGTGGCGTTGTACAGCCAGTGACGCCCGGTTTTTTCGAAGGCGTCGTGGATCTGGCGATATTTATTGCTGTCGCTCGCTCCTGCCAGTTTGTTGGCACTGATGACGTGGAAACCGTGGCTGGCGAAATCAAGATACTGGTCGGCAAGCTGCTGGCTGGCGGTAACGTCCAGCACCACTAAATCATCATACGGATGGGCGCGCATCCACAGGAACAGCGACTCTTCATCCTGCTCGACCGCTTCATCGTTGAAGAAGGCTAACGCGCGGCTGGCGTCCAGCCCGTCATAGCTCAACAGGCTGCGGCGGCTGTCCACCACGCCTGCCAGCACAAATTCAAAGCCGGTACGCGCCGAAAGCGTGCTCTGCTCACGGGCGAACAGTTCCAGCCAGCGGGAACCGATATTGCCCTTGCCGAACAGTACCAGGCCGATGCGTTTTTCTGCGCGGAAGACGGACTGATGCAGCCCCTGAATCAGGCTTTCGGTCGGGCCGGTGCGCAGTACTGCCACCAGGCTGATGCCGTCATCCGACTGCCAGGTAAATTCGACCGGCTGGCCTTTCAGTTGCTGCCAGAAGCGGTGGCAATGCAGCGGGTTACGGGTTACGCCCGCCCCAACCATCGCCACCAGCGCCAGCCCCTGACGCAGGCGCAGTTCGCCAGGTAATCCCGCTTCGTCGAGGATTTTCAGCGCACTGTCGGCCACTTCTGAGGTGTAGCAAAATTGCAGCAACTGGCGATCATTATGTACGCCAACCGCCAGTGGGCGCACCTGAGCACGTTTCAGGATCTGGTCGATCTCTTTATGCGCCAGTTTGAAATCCTGGCTGGTGGGCACCTGAAACTCAATCAAGCAGACATCATCGTGGCTGGTGACAATACGCGCGCCAGTACCGGAAGCCAGCACGCGTTCAATGCGCGTGGAACCTTGATCCGGCGTGTAGCTACAGCGCAGTTGCAGGTCGATTTCGCTGCCAGAAACCGGCTGTAAAGTACGGGCGTGAAGAACGGGAGCCGCCAGACGCGCCAGTTCGCTGGCTTCATCAAGACGCAGCAACGGCAGCAGGCAGGCATCTTTCACTTTACGCGGGTCGGCGCTGTATACCCCGGCGACGTCGCTCCAGATGGTTACGCGAGAAACACCCGCCAGCGCACCGATTTGTGTCGCGGAATAGTCGGAACCGTTACGCCCCAGCAGCACCGTTTCACCGGCGTTGTTACGGCTGATAAACCCGGTCACCACCAGACGTTTGCCCGGATGTTGTACCAGTAGCTGTTGCAGCAACGGGTAAGAAAGTCCTTCATCAACCTGCGGTTGCGCAGCGCGTTCAGCGCGTAAAAACTCGCGGGCATCAAGCCAGGCCGCTGGCAGCCCTTGTTGATTAAGCACCGCAGACATCAGGCGCGCCGACCACACTTCACCGTGGCCCACCACTTCCGCATACACCGCATCGTTAACACCGCTGTCGAGCAACGCCGCCAGGCGTTCCAGATCGCTGACAAAAGCGCTAATGAGGTTATCGGCTTCTTCGGCGGGTAGCAGGCCGCTAATCAGATCGCACTGATAGCGACGCAGCGTTTGTTGAACCTGATGCGCAGAGAGACGATCGGTCTGGCTTAGTTTCAACCAGTTAATCAACTGGTTAGTGGTGCTACCGGCAGCGGAAACCACCATCATATCGTCGGACTGAGAGTACTCCGCCATAATGCCCGCGACACGCAAATAACACTTCACATCAGCCAGACTACTGCCACCAAATTTATGCAGTTGACGACCTTTCGCCCCTGCCTGCGCAATCACACTCATTTTTACCCCTTGTTTGCAGCCCGGAAGCCATTTTCCAGGTCGGCAATTAAATCTTCGCCATCTTCAATACCGGTGGAGATACGCAGCAGCGTCTCGGAGATCCCGGCGGCAGCACGCGCTTCTGGTGCCATGCCTGCATGTGTCATGGTTGCGGCGTGAGAGATTAAACTTTCCACTCCCCCTAATGATTCCGCCAGCGTAAACAACGACAGCCCACCCAGGAAACGACGCAGCGTCTGCTCATCGCCATCCAGTTCAAAACTCAACATTGCGCCAAAGCCTTTTTGCTGGCGCGCGGCAATTTCATGCCCCTGATTTTCCGGCAGCGACGGGTGATACAGTTTTTTCACCAACGGCTGGGTTTGCAGATATTTCACAATCGCCTGCGCGTTGCGCTGCGCCAGCTCCATACGCGGCACCAGCGTTCGCAACCCGCGTAGCAGCAGATAGCTGTCAAACGCGCCACCCGTCACGCCAATATTGTTTGCCCACCAGGCAAGTTCAGTGACAACGTCCGGGTCTTTAGCAATCACCACGCCAGCCACCACGTCTGAGTGACCGTTCAGATATTTCGTGCATGAATGCAACACCAGATCGGCACCTAATGCCAGCGGATTTTGTAATGCCGGGCTTAAGAAGGTGTTATCCACCACGCTCACCGCCCCGGCTTCCCTTGCCAGATGGCAGATTTTCGCAATATCCACGACGCGTAACAATGGATTACTTGGGCTTTCTACCAGTACCAGTTTGGGGTTTTCTGCCAGCGCTGCCCGTAATGCCTGTTCATCGCCTTGATCAACAAACAACACGCGATAGCAACCGCGTTTTGCCAGACTGTCGAACAGGCGATAGCTACCTCCGTAGCAGTCGTGTGGCGCAACCAGCAGATCGCCAGGTTTCAAAAAGACGGTAGTGACCAGGTGAATCGCGGACATGCCGGTATTAGTAAGTACGGCACCGGCACCGCCTTCCAGTTCTGCCAGCGCACGCTGAACCACATCGCGCGTTGGGTTGCCACGACGCGAGTAATCATGCGCGCGCGGTTCATTAAATCCGGTAAAGTTATAGGTGCTGGAAAGATGGATGGGAGGGACAACGCAACCATACTGTTCGTCGTCATTTAACCCGCTACGCACTGCGATGGTGGCCTGTTTACGCGTCATGTGATGAAGTTCCCTGGGCTTGGTCGGTGAAATGTCAGGCACCAGAGTAAACATTGTGTTAATGGACGTCAATACATCTGGACATCTAAACTTCTTTGCGTATAGATTGAGCAAATCCCAAATAGCCGTTAAAATTATATGCATTATCACGCCGACAGGTGCATTACACGATGTCACGGTAGCGCCTGTACGGTAAACTATGCGGGTTTACGGTCAGTACCCACATTAACTGTGTGGTCTGGTCTCAATTTATTGACGAAGAGGATTAAGTATCTCATGGCTGAATGGAGCGGCGAATATATCAGCCCATACGCTGAGCACGGCAAGAAGAGTGAACAAGTCAAAAAGATTACGGTTTCCATTCCTCTTAAGGTGTTAAAAATCCTCACCGATGAACGCACGCGTCGTCAGGTGAACAACCTGCGTCACGCGACCAACAGCGAGCTGCTGTGCGAAGCGTTTCTGCATGCCTTTACCGGGCAACCTTTGCCGGATGATGCCGACCTGCGTAAAGAGCGCAGCGACGAAATCCCGGAAGCGGCAAAAGAGATCATGCGTGAGATGGGGATTAACCCGGAGACGTGGGAATACTAAAGCGGAAAAGAGCGGCGCGGAGTTAACCAGCCGCTTTTTTCATACATGGACGTTTAACGATGAAAATCAGGCTACTGATCCTCAGCCTGCTGGTTTCTGTGCCTGCCTTTGCCTGGCAGCCGCAAACTGGCGACATCATCTTTCAAATCTCTCGCTCATCGCAAAGTAAAGCGATCCAACTGGCGACCCATTCCGATTACAGCCACACCGGTATGCTGGTGATGCGTAACAAAAAGCCCTACGTTTTTGAAGCGGTCGGCCCGGTGAAATACACCCCGCTCAAGCAGTGGATTGCCCATGGTGAAAAGGGCAAATACGTTGTTCGCCGCGTTGAAGGCGGACTGAGTGTTGAACAACAGCAAAAACTGGCGCAAACGGCAAAACGTTATCTCGGCAAACCGTACGATTTCAGCTTCTCGTGGAGCGACGATCGCCAGTACTGTTCGGAAGTGGTGTGGAAGGTTTATCAGAATGCGCTGGGAATGCGCGTAGGCGAACAGCAGAAGTTGAAAGAGTTCGATCTCAGCAACCCGCTGGTCCAGGCGAAGCTCAAAGAACGCTACGGCAAAAATATTCCGCTTGAGGAAACGGTAGTTTCACCCCAAGCCGTTTTCGACGCGCCACAACTCACCACAGTCGCCAAAGAATGGCCGCTGTTTTCGTGGTAATACGACCAAAATTCAGGCACAAAAAAAGCGCCGTGCGGCGCTTTTTTCGGAAATCCGGTCTTATTTGCTGCCCGGGATGTTGAAACGCTTGTTGAAGCGGTCAACACGGCCACCGGTAGCAACATCACGCTGTTTGCCAGTGAAGAACGGGTGGCACTTGCTGCACACGTCGAGGTTCAGGTCATGACCAACGGTGGAGCGGATTTTCATTACGTTACCGCAAGAGCAGCTAGCAGTAATTTCTTCGTATTTCGGGTGAATATCTTTTTTCATGGGAAAACCTCGGTTTAAGGCCGCGTCGCTCTTCCAGCCCTAACGCCAGACACCACGCGATGTTAAAAGTATAGCTTCAATACGATCATTTCGTACGAAGGCGCGAAATCATACAGAAATTAACCAGCGTATGCAAACTGATCCGCACTCTTCTACGGCAATGTGTATACTAACCCACCGAATTTCAAGTCAGGATGATGCTATGCCCGTTGCCCACGTTGCCTTGCCCGTTCCGCTTCCTCGTACCTTTGACTATCTGCTGCCAGAAGGCATGACGGTTAAAGCCGGGTGTCGCGTGCGCGTGCCGTTTGGCAAACAGCAGGAGCGCATCGGGGTTGTGGTATCAGTGAGCGACGTCAGTGAGCTGCCGCTTAACGAGCTGAAAGCGGTAGTTGAAGTGCTGGATGTTGAGCCGGTATTTACTCACTCCGTCTGGCGATTACTGCTCTGGGCGGCAGATTACTATCATCATCCGATTGGCGATGTGCTGTTTCATGCCTTGCCGATTTTACTACGCCAGGGGCGGCCTGCGGCGAACGCGCCGATGTGGTACTGGTTTGCCACTGAACAAGGTCAGGCGGTGGATCTTAACAGCCTGAAACGCTCACCCAAGCAACAACAGGCACTGGCAGCGTTACGGCAAGGCAAAATCTGGCGTGATCAGGTTGCCACGCTCGAATTTAATGATGCCGCGTTGCAGGCGCTGCGCAAAAAAGGTCTGTGTGATTTAGCAAGTGAAACACCAGAGTTTAGCGACTGGCGCACGAACTATGCCGTTTCTGGTGAACGGTTGCGATTGAATACCGAACAGGCCACCGCCGTTGGCGCAATTCATAGCGCGGCGGATACCTTCTCTGCCTGGCTGCTGGCGGGCGTTACCGGTTCCGGTAAAACGGAGGTTTATCTCAGTGTACTGGAAAACGTGCTCGCTCAGGGCAAACAGGCGCTGGTGATGGTGCCGGAAATCGGCCTGACACCGCAAACTATCGCCCGTTTTCGTGAACGTTTTAATGCCCCCGTGGAAGTTCTGCATTCCGGCCTGAACGACAGCGAGCGTCTTTCGGCGTGGCTGAAAGCGAAAAATGGCGAGGCGGCGATTGTGATCGGCACCCGCTCCGCGCTGTTTACGCCGTTTAAAAATCTCGGCGTGATTGTCATTGATGAAGAGCACGACAGCTCCTACAAGCAGCAGGAAGGCTGGCGCTATCATGCCCGCGACCTGGCGGTGTATCGTGCGCACAGCGAGCAAATCCCGATTATTCTTGGCTCCGCAACGCCCGCGCTGGAAACGTTATGCAACGTCCAGCAGAAAAAATACCGCCTGCTGCGCCTGACCCGTCGGGCGGGCAATGCGCGCCCGGCAATTCAACATGTGCTGGATTTAAAAGGTCAGAAGGTGCAGGCTGGTCTGGCTCCGGCGTTAATCACCCGTATGCGCCAGCATTTACAGGCCGACAACCAGGTTATCCTCTTTCTTAACCGCCGTGGCTTTGCGCCTGCCTTGCTGTGCCACGACTGCGGCTGGATTGCCGAATGCCCACGTTGCGATCACTACTACACGCTGCATCAGGCGCAACAGCATTTGCGCTGTCACCACTGTGACAGCCAACGCCCGGTGCCGCGCCAGTGCCCTTCCTGCGGCTCCACGCACCTGGTACCCGTGGGGCTGGGCACCGAACAGCTTGAACAGACGCTCGCGCCAATGTTCCCTGGTGTGCCCATTTCTCGTATCGACCGCGATACCACCAGCCGCAAAGGCGCGCTGGAACAACAACTGGCGGAAGTGCATCGCGGCGGAGCGCGAATATTGATTGGCACGCAAATGCTGGCGAAAGGTCACCATTTCCCGGATGTGACGCTGGTGGCGTTACTGGATGTGGACGGCGCGCTGTTTTCTGCGGATTTTCGCTCGGCAGAGCGTTTTGCCCAACTTTATACCCAGGTGGCTGGCCGTGCCGGACGTGCGGGTAAACAGGGCGAAGTAGTGCTGCAAACGCACCATCCTGAACATCCGCTGTTGCAAACGTTGCTCTATAAAGGCTACGACGCCTTTGCCGAACAGGCGCTGGCTGAGCGGCGAATGATGCAACTGCCGCCATGGACCAGCCATGTGATTGTGCGTGCGGAAGATCATAACAATCAGCACGCGCCATTGTTCCTGCAACAACTGCGTAATCTCATCCTCTCCAGCCCGCTGGCAGACGAGAAACTCTGGGTTCTCGGCCCGGTTCCGGCGCTGGCCCCTAAACGTGGCGGTCGCTGGCGCTGGCAAATTTTGTTGCAGCACCCTTCCCGCGTGCGCTTACAGCACATCATCAATGGTACGCTGGCACTTATTAATACAATACCGGATTCCCGCAAGGTGAAATGGGTACTGGATGTTGATCCGATTGAGGGTTAAACCGCTCACGATGCGAGGCGGATCGAAAAATTCAATATTCATCACACTTTTCATGAAAATTCTGTAACCGTTTTCACGCGCTATCTGCTAAAAATGTTGCCGATGTGAAGTAAACATGGATGTAGTACGCCTGACGTGCCAGGCGAGGAGTGAGTGTGAAAGCGAAGAAGCAGGAAACTGCCGCGACCATGAAAGACGTTGCCCTCAAGGCAAAAGTCTCTACAGCGACTGTCTCCCGAGCATTAATGAATCCCGATAAAGTCTCCCAGGCCACCCGTAATCGGGTTGAAAAAGCGGCCCGGGAAGTGGGTTATTTACCGCAGCCTATGGGGCGCAACGTCAAGCGTAATGAATCCCGCACCATTCTGGTGATTGTCCCGGATATCTGCGACCCTTTCTTTAGCGAAATTATTCGCGGTATCGAAGTTACGGCGGCAAATCACGGATATCTGGTGCTGATTGGCGACTGTGCGCATCAAAATCAGCAGGAAAAAACCTTTATCGATTTGATCATCACCAAGCAAATTGATGGCATGTTGCTGCTGGGTTCAAGGCTGCCGTTTGATGCCAGCATTGAGGAACAGCGTAATCTGCCGCCGATGGTGATGGCGAACGAATTTGCACCGGAACTGGAGCTACCTACCGTTCATATCGACAATCTGACCGCCGCATTTGATGCAGTAAATTATTTATATGAGCAAGGGCATAAACGGATTGGCTGTATAGCCGGTCCCGAAGAGATGCCGCTGTGTCACTACCGCCTGCAAGGTTACGTTCAGGCGCTGCGTCGCTGCGGCATTATGGTTGATCCGCAATACATCGCCCGTGGCGACTTCACCTTCGAAGCCGGAAGCAAAGCAATGCAACAGCTGCTTGATCTTCCACAACCGCCTACTGCTGTCTTCTGCCATAGCGATGTGATGGCGCTCGGCGCACTTTCTCAGGCAAAACGTCAGGGGCTGAAAGTCCCGGAAGACCTTTCCATAATCGGTTTTGATAACATCGACCTGACGCAATTTTGTGATCCGCCGCTGACAACCATCGCGCAGCCGCGTTACGAAATCGGTCGGGAAGCTATGCTGTTATTGCTTGATCAAATGCAGGGGCAACACGTTGGCAGTGGCTCTCGTTTAATGGATTGCGAACTTATCATCCGGGGATCAACACGCGCGTTACCTTAAAGTAAACCTTTAAGACTGCCGTGACTGGTCAAAGGCCCGCCGCTTAAGTAACATGGCGGGCTGACGAACGAATAAATACAGCGAAACGATAGTGGCACAACGAGATTATGTACGCCGCAGCCAACCGGCACCTTCGCGGCGAAAAAAGAGCACCTCACGGAAAAAGCAACGAAATCTGCCTGCGGTTTCTCCCGCTATGGTCGCTATTGCTGCCGCCGTTCTTGTGACCTTTATCGGTGGTCTGTACTTCATTACGCATCACAAGAAAGAAGAGTCCGAGACGCTGCAAAGCCAGAAAGTGACCGGAAACGGACTACCACCAAAACCAGAAGAACGCTGGCGCTACATCAAAGAGCTGGAAAGTCGCCAGCCGGGTGTGCGTGCGCCCACAGAACCTTCTGCTGGTGGTGAAGTGAAAACGCCGGAGCAACTGACACCAGAACAACGTCAGCTTCTTGAACAAATGCAGGCTGATATGCGCCAGCAGCCAACGCAGCTGGTTGAAGTTCCGTGGAATGAGCAGACGCCGGAACAGCGTCAGCAAACGCTACAGCGCCAGCGTCAGGCGCAGCAATTAGCGGAGCAGCAACGCCTGGCTCAGCAGTCGCGTACGACTGAACAAAGCTGGCAGCAGCAGACGCGTACGTCGCAAGCCGCACCGGTACAGGCGCAACCGCGCCAGTCTAAATCGGCTTCTACTCAGCAGCCTTACCAGGATCTGCTGCAAACCCCTGCGCACACCACCGCGCAGTCGAAGCCGCAGCAAGCTGCGCCAGTTGCTCGTGCCGCTGACGCGCCAAAACCGACGGCGGAGAAAAAAGACGAACGCCGCTGGATGGTGCAGTGCGGTTCGTTCAGAGGCGCGGAACAGGCAGAGACGGTACGTGCTCAGCTGGCGTTCGAAGGCTTTGACTCAAAAATTACCACCAACAATGGCTGGAATCGTGTGGTGATTGGCCCGGTGAAAGGCAAAGAGAACGCAGACAGCACCCTCAATCGCTTGAAGATGGCGGGTCATACAAACTGCATTCGGCTCGCCGCCGGGGGTTGAAACCCTCAAAATCCCCCCCATCTATAATTGCATTATGCCCCGTACTTTTGTACGGGGTTTGTACTCTGTATTCGTAACCAAGGGGTCAGCTCGTGACAACTATAGTAAGCGTACGCCGTAACGGCCATGTGGTCATCGCTGGTGATGGTCAGGCCACGTTGGGCAATACCGTAATGAAAGGCAACGTGAAAAAGGTCCGCCGTCTGTACAACGACAAAGTCATCGCGGGCTTTGCGGGCGGTACTGCGGATGCTTTTACGCTGTTCGAACTGTTTGAACGTAAACTGGAAATGCATCAGGGCCATCTGGTCAAAGCCGCCGTTGAGCTGGCGAAAGACTGGCGTACCGATCGCATGCTGCGCAAACTTGAAGCACTGCTGGCAGTCGCGGATGAAACTGCATCGCTTATCATCACCGGTAACGGTGACGTGGTGCAGCCAGAAAACGATCTTATTGCTATCGGCTCCGGCGGCCCTTACGCCCAGGCTGCGGCGCGCGCGCTGTTAGAAAACACTGAACTTAGCGCCCGTGAAATTGCTGAAAAGGCGTTGGATATTGCAGGCGACATTTGCATCTATACCAACCATTTCCACACCATCGAAGAATTAAGCTACAAAGCGTAAGGATCTCCCATGTCTGAAATGACCCCACGCGAAATCGTCAGCGAACTGGATAAGCACATCATCGGCCAGGACAACGCCAAGCGTTCCGTGGCGATTGCTCTGCGTAACCGCTGGCGTCGCATGCAGCTCAACGAAGAGCTGCGCCATGAAGTGACCCCGAAAAATATCCTGATGATCGGCCCGACCGGTGTCGGTAAAACTGAAATCGCCCGTCGTCTGGCTAAGCTGGCGAATGCGCCGTTCATCAAAGTTGAAGCAACCAAATTCACCGAAGTGGGCTATGTCGGTAAGGAAGTGGATTCTATTATTCGCGATCTGACCGATGCCGCCGTGAAAATGGTACGCGTCCAGGCTATCGAGAAAAACCGTTATCGCGCTGAAGAACTGGCAGAAGAACGTATTCTCGACGTACTGATCCCACCGGCTAAAAACAACTGGGGACAGACCGAACAGCAGCAGGAACCGTCCGCTGCTCGTCAGGCATTCCGCAAAAAACTGCGTGAAGGCCAGCTTGATGACAAAGAAATCGAGATCGATCTTGCCGCAGCACCGATGGGCGTTGAAATTATGGCTCCTCCGGGCATGGAAGAGATGACCAGCCAGCTGCAGTCCATGTTCCAGAACCTGGGCGGTCAGAAGCAAAAAGCGCGTAAGCTGAAAATCAAAGACGCCATGAAGCTGCTGATTGAAGAAGAAGCGGCGAAACTGGTGAACCCGGAAGAGCTGAAGCAAGATGCTATCGACGCTGTTGAGCAGCACGGGATCGTGTTTATCGACGAAATCGACAAAATCTGTAAGCGCGGCGAGTCTTCCGGTCCGGATGTTTCTCGTGAAGGCGTTCAGCGTGACCTGCTGCCGCTGGTAGAAGGTTGCACTGTTTCCACCAAACACGGGATGGTCAAAACTGACCACATTCTGTTTATCGCTTCTGGCGCGTTCCAGATTGCGAAACCGTCTGACCTGATCCCGGAACTGCAAGGTCGCCTGCCAATCCGCGTTGAGCTGCAGGCACTGACCACCAGCGACTTTGAGCGTATACTGACCGAGCCGAATGCCTCTATCACCGTGCAGTACAAAGCACTGATGGCAACTGAGGGCGTAAATATCGAGTTTACCGACTCCGGTATTAAGCGCATCGCGGAAGCGGCATGGCAGGTGAACGAATCTACCGAAAACATCGGTGCTCGTCGTTTACATACCGTTCTGGAGCGTTTAATGGAAGATATTTCCTACGACGCCAGCGATTTAAGCGGTCAAACTATCACTATTGACGCAGATTATGTGAGCAAACATCTGGATGCGTTGGTGGCAGATGAAGATCTGAGCCGTTTTATCCTATAATCGCGTTCAATCATTTTCATCATTGTTTGATGGGGCTGAAAGGCCCCATTTTTATTGGCGCGTATTATGACTGAACAACAAATTAGCCGAACTCAGGCGTGGCTGGAAAGTTTACGACCTAAAACCCTCCCCCTCGCCTTTGCTGCAATTATCGTCGGGACGGCGCTGGCATGGTGGCAAGGTCACTTCGATCCACTGGTCGCCCTGCTGGCATTGATTACCGCCGGGCTATTACAGATCCTTTCTAACCTCGCCAATGATTACGGCGATGCGGTAAAAGGCAGCGATAAACCTGACCGCATTGGGCCGCTACGCGGCATGCAAAAAGGGGTCATTACCCAGCAAGAGATGAAACGGGCGCTCATTATTACCGTTGTGCTCATCTGTCTTTCCGGGCTGGCACTGGTTGCAGTGGCGTGCCATACGCTGGCCGATTTTGTCGGTTTCCTGATTCTTGGCGGGTTGTCGATCATTGCCGCTATCACCTACACCGTGGGCAATCGTCCTTATGGTTATATCGGTTTGGGTGATATTTCCGTACTGGTTTTCTTTGGCTGGTTGAGCGTCATGGGGAGCTGGTATTTACAAGCTCATACATTGATTCCGGCACTGATCCTTCCGGCAACCGCATGCGGCCTGCTGGCAACGGCAGTACTGAACATTAATAACCTGCGTGATATCAATAGCGACCGCGAAAACGGCAAAAACACGCTGGTGGTGCGCTTAGGTGAAGTGAACGCGCGTCGTTATCATGCCTGCCTGCTGATGGGCTCTCTGGTGTGTCTGGCGCTGTTTAATCTCTTTTCGCTGCATAGCCTGTGGGGCTGGCTGTTCCTGCTGGCGGCACCGCTGCTGGTGAAGCAAGCTCGTTATGTGATGCGCGAAATGGACCCGGTGGCGATGCGACCAATGCTGGAACGCACTGTCAAAGGAGCGTTACTGACTAACCTGCTGTTTGTTTTAGGGATATTCCTAAGCCAGTGGGCAGCATAACTGACAAATATCAATTAACAATTGATGATTTTGCCAACAGCCTACATAGCGCGATATACTGAAAATTCTCGCAGCAACTGAATGTTAAGCCTATGAAATACGATACTTCCGAGCTTTGTGACATCTATCAAGAAGATGTTAACGTCGTGGAACCGCTGTTCTCCAACTTTGGCGGACGGGCGTCGTTTGGCGGACAAATAATCACGGTAAAATGTTTCGAGGACAACGGGTTGCTGTACGATCTGCTCGAACAGAATGGCCGTGGTCGTGTTCTTGTCGTCGATGGCGGTGGTTCTGTTCGTCGCGCACTGGTCGATGCTGAACTGGCGCGTCTGGCAGTACAAAATGAATGGGAAGGTCTGGTCATTTACGGCGCGGTGCGTCAGGTAGATGACCTGGAAGAGCTGGATATCGGCATCCAGGCGATGGCGGCAATTCCGGTTGGTGCCGCTGGCGAAGGCATTGGCGAAAGCGATGTCCGCGTCAATTTTGGCGGTGTCACCTTCTTCTCCGGCGACCATCTTTATGCCGACAATACCGGGATTATTCTTTCAGAAGATCCGCTGGATATTGAATAAGTACCTGCCATGCGTTAAAAGGGGAATTAAATTCCCCTTTTTTATACATGGACGTATTCATGCAGAATATTATTCTTTTATTTATATATTTATTACTTATAGTCGTTAACCATTTCCGCTACAAATTCCTTTTGTCTGGCAACACGGGTGAAATGATTTTATATTTTGCTAACGTATTTTTTAACCCACTTGCCTTATCATTTATTATCGCCGCAATCATCTGTATAACGATAAAAAAAAGAAGCAGCCACAGCTTTATTCGCGGCACTTGTTGGTTAATGGGATTATTTCTTATCTATAGCAGCTATACAGTGTGGGAACGACACAGCACATGGGATTATACTTTCCCGGGGCCAGGTATCACCGTCACAGTTCCGAGCAAACAGTGGGTTGCCAATATAGTAAAACAAGGACCAATCCTGGTGACTCGGGATGCCCATGCTATTTTAGTTATTGTTGCCTTCTCACAAAATGAACTCGGTGTGCATTCAATCGAGGAACTTACCGCGACTCAAAACGGAACTGCACAAATGCATGTTTGTGATGTTAAGGGATTTGCCTGCGCTTATCAGGAAGGAATTCAAACAATGAGTGATGGCAAAATAAGACATGCTATTTTCATGACTCTACTGGATAACACTAATTTGATACGACTGGTCGCAGCTATCGACCCAGATTATTTGGACGAATATCAAGAAGAAGTAATGAAAATGATACTTTCTGCCCATCAATAATCTGATGTGCATGTTAATAATAAGGGATTGATATGAGATACGTTATCTTATTAATACTATGGATAATAACTACTTTTCTTAGTCATCTTCAGCACAGCAACCTACTGTCTGGAGATCCTGGCATGGTTGGCGAGTATATCGGTTCAGTATTTCTGGGGCCGTTGTTACTTCCCGTGCTTGTGTCAGGTATTCTGTGCGCATTTATTAAAAAAACACGTAACTTCGCCAGTTTTACTCGCGGGTGCTGTTGGGTATTGGGAATCCTGCTTTTATCCAAAGTCGGCAATACGTTTCGTATGTTTACCCCGTGGCAATATACCTTTGAGAATGCTGCGATAACCGTGACTATCCCGAACCGACACTGGAATACGGTTTCCATTAGTACTAATGAAACCATTGATATAAGAAGTGAGGATAATAGCGTCTTCATTTCTGCTTTCCGCCTGCCCGCAGGACGTAGCGCCGATGACCCGCTGGAAGCGTTAAAGAAGAAGCAGCGAGACAATCTCAAGGATCAATACAATGAGGAAGCCTTCCAGTTTCATGATTGTAATGCCAAACATTTCACCTGTAAGTATCAGGATGTGTTGATAAATTTTGATGGTCAGCAGAAAAGAACCATCAGTGTTTATCTTGAAGACACCCCCAGGGCTGTGGGGATCATTGCATTAATGGCGCCAGATACGGCAGATAAATATCGCCAACAGGCGATGGAGATTATGCTTTCCGCTAAAAATGCAGTGAAGTAAAAAATAAGGCGCCTTGCGGCGCCTCTGCATGGAAGAGATTAAACCTCTTCCATGCGACCCAGCAGGGCCTGCAGACGTTCCTGCCAGCCGTTCTGCTGTTCTTTCAGATGGTTGTTCTCACGCTCCAGCTCTTCGCGCTGATGCTGGGCATTTTGAACTTCCTGCGACAGTGAGTTGTTTTTTTCTTTCAGCTCTTCGATTTCCATCTGCAACAGAGTGATGGTATCAATCGCCTGCTGTACTTTTGCTTCCAGTTTCTCAAACACTTCTAATGACATTGTCATACCTCTCCTGAATTGCAAGGCGTTGATGGATAAAAATCCTCGTCCCGATTACCGGTGACGCCTTAATAAATACGAGCGCACTTTAGTTAGCTCCGATTGTATGAAGCCGCGCTATCGCTGTCCAGCGGCACGCCTTGCAGATTACGGTTTGCCACACTTTTCATCCTTCTCCTGGTGACATAATCCACATCAATCGAAAATGTTAATAAATTTGTTGCGCGAATGATCTAACAAACATGCATCATGTACAATCAGATGGAATAAATGGCGCGATAACGCTCATTTTATGACGAAGCACACACATTTTAAGTTCGATATTTCTCGTTTTTGCTCGTTAACGATAAGTTTACAGCATGCCTACAAGCATCGTGGAGGTCCGTGACTTTCACGCATACAACAAACATTAACTCTTCAGGATCCGATTATGAGTCAAACATCAACCTTGAAAGGCCAGTGCATTGCTGAATTCCTCGGTACCGGGTTGTTGATTTTTTTCGGTGTGGGTTGCGTTGCAGCACTAAAAGTCGCTGGTGCGTCTTTTGGTCAGTGGGAAATCAGTGTCATTTGGGGACTGGGGGTGGCAATGGCCATCTACCTGACCGCAGGGGTTTCCGGCGCGCATCTTAATCCCGCTGTTACCATTGCATTGTGGCTGTTTGCCTGTTTCGACAAGCGCAAAGTTATTCCTTTTATCGTTTCACAAGTTGCCGGCGCTTTCTGCGCTGCGGCTTTAGTTTACGGGCTTTACTACAATTTATTTTTCGACTTCGAGCAGACTCATCACATTGTTCGCGGCAGCGTTGAAAGTGTTGATCTGGCTGGCACTTTCTCTACTTACCCTAATCCTCATATCAATTTTGTGCAGGCTTTCGCAGTTGAGATGGTGATTACCGCTATTCTGATGGGGCTGATCCTGGCGTTAACGGACGATGGCAACGGTGTACCACGCGGCCCTTTGGCTCCCTTGCTGATTGGTCTACTGATTGCGGTCATTGGCGCATCTATGGGCCCATTGACGGGCTTTGCCATGAACCCAGCGCGTGACTTCGGTCCGAAAGTCTTTGCCTGGCTGGCGGGCTGGGGCAATGTCGCCTTTACCGGCGGCAGAGACATTCCTTACTTCCTGGTGCCGCTTTTTGGCCCTATCGTTGGCGCGATTGTAGGTGCATTTGCCTATCGCAAACTGATTGGTCGCCATTTGCCTTGCGATATCTGTGTTGTGGAAGAAAAGGAGACCACAACTCCTTCAGAACAAAAAGCTTCGCTGTAATATGACTACGGGACAATTAAACATGACTGAAAAAAAATATATCGTTGCGCTCGACCAGGGCACCACCAGCTCCCGCGCGGTCGTAATGGATCACGATGCCAATATCATTAGCGTGTCGCAGCGCGAATTTGAGCAAATCTACCCAAAACCAGGCTGGGTAGAACACGACCCAATGGAAATCTGGGCCACCCAAAGCTCCACGCTGGTAGAAGTGCTGGCGAAAGCCGATATCAGTTCCGATCAAATTGCAGCTATCGGTATTACGAACCAGCGTGAAACCACTATTGTCTGGGAAAAAGAAACCGGCAAGCCTATCTATAACGCCATTGTCTGGCAGTGCCGTCGTACCGCAGAAATCTGCGAGCATTTAAAACGTGACGGTTTAGAAGATTATATCCGCAGCAATACCGGTCTGGTGATTGACCCGTACTTTTCTGGCACCAAAGTGAAGTGGATCCTCGACCATGTGGAAGGCTCTCGCGAGCGTGCGCGTCGTGGTGAATTGCTGTTTGGTACGGTTGATACGTGGCTTATCTGGAAAATGACTCAGGGCCGTGTCCATGTGACCGATTACACCAACGCCTCTCGTACCATGTTGTTCAACATCCATACCCTGGACTGGGACGACAAAATGCTCGAGGTGCTGGATATTCCGCGCGAGATGCTGCCAGAAGTGCGTCGTTCTTCCGAAGTATACGGTCAGACTAACATTGGCGGCAAAGGCGGCACGCGTATTCCAATCTCCGGGATCGCCGGTGACCAGCAGGCGGCGCTGTTTGGTCAGTTGTGCGTGAAAGAAGGGATGGCGAAGAACACCTATGGCACTGGCTGCTTTATGCTGATGAACACTGGCGAGAAAGCGGTGAAATCAGAAAACGGCCTGCTGACCACCATCGCCTGTGGCCCAACTGGCGAAGTAAACTATGCGCTGGAAGGTGCGGTGTTTATGGCGGGCGCATCCATTCAGTGGCTGCGCGATGAGATGAAGTTGATTAACGACGCCTACGATTCCGAATACTTTGCCACGAAAGTGCAAAACACCAACGGTGTGTATGTGGTTCCGGCGTTTACCGGGCTGGGTGCGCCGTACTGGGATCCGTATGCGCGCGGGGCGATTTTCGGTCTGACTCGTGGAGTGAACGCTAACCACATTATACGCGCGACGCTGGAGTCTATTGCTTATCAGACACGTGACGTGCTGGAAGCGATGCAGGCCGATTCTGGTATCCGTCTGCACGCCCTGCGCGTGGATGGCGGCGCAGTGGCGAACAATTTCCTGATGCAGTTCCAGTCCGATATTCTCGGCACGCGCGTTGAGCGCCCGGAAGTGCGCGAAGTCACCGCATTGGGTGCGGCCTATCTTGCTGGTCTGGCGGTTGGCTTCTGGCAGAACCTCGACGAGCTGCAAGAGAAAGCGGTGATTGAGCGCGAGTTCCGTCCAGGCATCGAAACCACTGAGCGTAATTACCGTTACGCAGGCTGGAAAAAAGCGGTCAAACGCGCGATGGCGTGGGAAGAACACGACGAGTAATAATGATTGCCTGATGCGACGCTTGCGCGTCTTATCAGGCCTACGAGTCGGATACACATCCGGCATCACGCAGACTCTGAAACCGTGCGGGGGCAACCCCGCACACATCAATAATCCAGCCCTTCCCCTGTGCTACACTTCGCGCCATTCCTTACTGCTTAGAGTTTGCTATGAGACGAGAACTTGCCATCGAATTTTCCCGCGTCACCGAATCAGCGGCGCTGGCTGGCTACAAATGGTTAGGACGCGGCGATAAAAACACCGCGGACGGCGCGGCGGTAAACGCCATGCGTATTATGCTCAACCAGGTCAACATTGACGGCACTATCGTCATTGGTGAAGGTGAAATCGACGAAGCACCGATGCTCTACATTGGTGAAAAAGTCGGTACTGGTCGCGGCGACGCGGTAGATATTGCTGTTGATCCGATTGAAGGCACGCGCATGACGGCGATGGGCCAGGCTAACGCGCTGGCGGTGCTGGCAGTAGGCGATAAAGGCTGTTTCCTCAACGCGCCAGATATGTATATGGAGAAGCTGATCGTCGGACCGGGAGCCAAAGGCACCATTGATCTGAACCTGCCGCTGGCGGATAACCTGCGCAATGTTGCGGCGGCGCTCGGCAAACCGTTGAGCGAACTGACGGTAACGATTCTGGCTAAACCACGCCACGATGCCGTTATCGCTGAAATGCAGCAACTCGGCGTACGCGTATTTGCTATTCCGGATGGCGACGTTGCGGCCTCAATTCTCACCTGTATGCCAGACAGCGAAGTCGATGTGCTGTACGGCATTGGCGGCGCGCCGGAAGGCGTGGTTTCTGCGGCGGTGATCCGCGCATTAGATGGCGACATGAATGGTCGTCTGCTGGCACGTCATGACGTCAAAGGCGACAACGAAGAGAATCGTCGCATTGGCGAGCAGGAGCTGGCGCGCTGCAAAGCGATGGGCATCGAAGCTGGTAAAGTTTTACGTCTGGGCGATATGGCGCGCAGCGACAACGTCATCTTTTCTGCCACCGGTATTACCAAAGGCGATCTGCTGGAAGGTATTAGCCGCAAAGGCAATATCGCCACCACCGAAACGCTGCTGATCCGTGGTAAATCACGCACCATTCGCCGCATTCAGTCCATCCACTATCTGGATCGCAAAGACCCGGAAATGCAGGTGCACATTCTCTGAGTGATTTGATCGATTGAGCCTTCCAGTCCTTCGGGACTGGAATTTTTTTGTTCGGAGAACGAAGATAAGGCAAGTCAATCAAAACAGGAGAAAAACATGGCTGATTGGGTAACAGGCAAAGTCACTAAAGTGCAGAACTGGACCGACGCCCTGTTTAGTCTCACCGTTCACGCCCCCGTGCTTCCGTTTACCGCCGGGCAATTCACCAAACTTGGCCTTGAAATTGACGGCGAACGCGTCCAGCGCGCCTACTCCTATGTTAACTCGCCCGATAATCCCGATCTGGAGTTTTACCTGGTCACCGTCCCCGATGGCAAATTAAGCCCACTACTGGCGGCACTGAAACCGGGCGATGAAGTGCAGGTGGTTAGCGAAGCAGCTGGCTTCTTTGTGCTGGATGAAGTACCAGATTGCGAAACGCTATGGATGCTGGCAACCGGTACAGCGATTGGCCCTTATCTATCGATTCTGCAACTGGGTAAAGATTTAGATCGCTTCAAAAATCTGGTCCTGGTTCACGCCGCACGTTATGCCGCCGACTTAAGCTATTTGCCACTGATGCAAGAACTGGAAAAACGCTACGAAGGCAAACTGCGCATTCAGACGGTGGTCAGTCGGGAAACGGCTGCGGGTTCGCTCACTGGGCGGATACCGGCGTTAATTGAAAGTGGTGAACTGGAAAGCGCGGTTGGCCTGCCGATGAATAAAGAAACCAGCCATGTGATGCTGTGCGGCAATCCACAGATGGTGCGCGATACACAACAGTTGCTGAAGGAGACCCGGCAGATGACGAAACATTTACGTCGTCGACCGGGCCATATGACAGCGGAGCATTACTGGTAAGCGGTTACTTATCGATAAACGGCACGATGAGCAAATCCGCACTCAACTTATTGATCATCCCGCGATATGCCGGCATCAAACGGTTGATAAATGAGTGGTGATGACCACAGACAAGGAGGTCGCACTGCTCTTTTTGCATAATTTCCAGCAGTGTTTCCGGCATTTCTCCGCGTTCAATACGCAGTTTTGTCTTCGGCCATTGAATATTTTTCGTCAGTTTATACAGCTTGTTATCCGACTTATTCTTCAACAATTGAAGAATATCTTCTGTTGCAGGGAAGTAGATACCCGGATACAACTCGCTTAAGCCATCATCAATATGAATTAACGTCAGGTGAGCGTCATTATGTCTGGCGAGCTCCAGGGCTTTATTCACCAGTAAGGCATCTTCTTCATTCCCGGAAATTGCCACGCCAATGTGTTTATAAGCCATGTTTAACTCCTTCTAAAGCAACTCCATCAAGCTAACGAACGCAGTGATAACTCAAAAATAATCATCTCGGCCTGGCATGAGAAGGTGAAGGCCGCATCAAGCTCAACTTGCCCTTCCAGATCCTTAATCTTATAGGCTACGCTGGCCCCTTCATCTGCAGAGGATGCAGCGGCGGCAAGCTCTTTCAGTTTGGTCATAAAGGACTCTGCTTCTTCGCGGGTGGCAAAAAAGCGCGAAAACTTACTGGTACAGTTGTCGTTATCAATCACCGTACCGATATCAATCGCACATCCTTTAGTACTGCATTTATCTACGACATCTTTCATAGGGCACCTCTGTATATTCGCCTCTCTGTCGATTACGACTTAAGAATAATGCGCCGTTAAAGGAAGAACAAACAAGTAATGATCTTATGGATTACCATTTTTTTTGATATTGCTTAAGGTGAAGAGTTCAGAAGGATTTTCCGGGCATTGTCATTTGCATCGTGGAAATAACAATCCCGGAAAAAAATAGCAGTAAGAGATATATTAAAGGTTAATTACTTGATTTATTGTCGGCTTTATACTTCACATCCTGGGTATCTTTACCATATTTATTTTCGCCTTGTGTGCCAACAAACGCACCAAGATCGATAAGCATCATCACCAGAATCAATGTCGGGACAAAACGCCCCACCGCCCATTGCCAGACACCCGGTAAAATCGCCCAGTTACCCGCCAGCAGCATCCACGCCACAATCATCAGAAATGCCCATGCGCCGGAACGCCCGCGATCATGCAAGCGCTTAACGGTTACTGCCGCTGTTGGCCAAAGCAAGCACACAAGGCAAAACGCCGCGGTCTGAATATCGAGTAAATTTTTACCCGCCAGTGAGAAAAGCACCAGCATGCCTGCGAACCACAGGCCTATCCAAATCCAGAAATCACGGCGTCCAATACGCCCTTTAAATGAGAATAACCATTGCTGTATGGTCATGTAAGTTCCTTGATGGTTGTCTTTTCCAGGATTCTACCCTTTTGACAAGGGCGACAGATATCGTTTTAATCGGAGCCAGTCATAACAAAAGGTACTGTCAATGAAGCCAGGGTGTACGCTGTTTTTTCTCTTATATTCTGCATTAACCGTTACAACAACGGCGTATGCACAAACACCAGATACGGCAACGACCGCGCCTTATCTGCTGGCTGGAGCCCCTACTTTCGATCTCTCCATCAGCCAGTTTCGAGAAGACTTTAACAGCCAGAATCCCAGCCTGCCACTGAACGAATTTCGTGCCATCGACAGCAGTCCCGACAAAGCCAATCTCACTCGTGCTGCCAGTAAAATTAACGAGAACTTGTATGCTTCTACAGCGCTGGAGCGCGGTACCTTAAAAATCAAAAGCATTCAAATGACCTGGCTACCCATCCAGGGGCCAGAGCAAAAAGCCGCGAAAGCGAAAGCTCAGGAATACATGGCAGCGGTGATCCGCACACTCACCCCATTAATGACCAAAACACAAAGCCAGAAAAAACTGCAGTCGCTACTAACGGCGGGGAAAAACAAACGTTATTACACCGAGACAGAAGGTGCACTGCGTTATGTTGTCGCGGACAACGGCGAAAAGGGGCTGACCTTCGCTGTTGAACCGATTAAGCTGGCGCTATCTGAATCGCTTGAAGGTTTGAATAAATGACAAAAAGCAAAGCCTTTGTGCCGATGAATCTCTATACTGTTTCACAGACCTGCTGCCCTGCGGGGCGGCCATCTTCCTTTATTCGCTTATAAGCGTGGAGAATTAAAATGCGACATCCTTTAGTGATGGGTAACTGGAAACTGAACGGCAGCCGCCACATGGTTCACGAGCTGGTTTCTAACCTGCGTAAAGAGCTGGCAGGTGTTGCTGGCTGTGCGGTTGCAATCGCACCACCGGAAATGTACATCGATATGGCGAAGCGCGAAGCTGAAGGCAGCCACATCATGCTGGGTGCGCAAAACGTGGACCTGAACCTGTCCGGCGCATTCACCGGTGAAACCTCTGCTGCTATGCTGAAAGACATCGGCGCACAGTACATCATCATCGGCCACTCTGAACGTCGTACTTACCACAAAGAGTCTGACGAACTGATCGCGAAAAAATTCGCGGTGCTGAAAGAGCAGGGACTGACTCCGGTTCTGTGCATCGGTGAAACCGAAGCGGAAAACGAAGCGGGCAAAACTGAAGAAGTTTGTGCACGTCAGATCGACGCGGTACTGAAAACTCAGGGGGCTGCGGCATTCGAAGGTGCGGTTATCGCTTACGAACCTGTATGGGCAATCGGTACTGGCAAATCTGCAACTCCGGCTCAGGCACAGGCTGTTCACAAATTCATCCGTGACCACATCGCTAAAGTTGACGCTAACATCGCTGAACAAGTGATCATCCAGTACGGCGGCTCTGTAAACGCGTCTAACGCTGCAGAACTGTTTGCTCAGCCAGACATCGACGGCGCGCTGGTTGGCGGTGCTTCTCTGAAAGCTGACGCTTTCGCAGTGATCGTTAAAGCTGCAGAAGCGGCTAAACAGGCTTAAGTCTGACAGGTGCCGGATTTCATATCCGGCACTTACTTTCCTTAACTCCTCGCCTTAACGCAAAATCTCACACTGATGATCCTGGATTTCCTCGGCTGAAGCACGGTTCAGCGTCAGTAGATTTCGTTGTGTCGCCAGCAATACAAATGAGTTATCACTCTGCCGTACCATTGCCAGCCCGTAGCTTCCCATATGTTCCCGCGCCTCAGGCACTTCTTCTGCAAGCATCATAAATGGGCTGCGTTGTACCAGTTCGCTTTCCGTTACCCGACGCGCCAGGTACTCATGCCCACGCAAACCACCTGGCAGTGGCAACCAGCGGCTACTGATGTTCGCCAGATTGTTATCCAGCTGTTCGCGCACATCAGGACGAATACAAGAAATATGAATATGAAAATGGTTTTGCGTACGCCCGGTGCGAGAGTTGATCGCCAAAGAAACCGCGCGATCGGGAACCGGCTGGCCGTATTTTTTGCTCATAAAATCACGCGCCTGCCAGGCCAACCAAAAGAAGTTCGGCGTTGAAGGATCGGTCAACAAAGGACTTTCAGTACCGTTAATACGATACGTTGGCATCAACAGATATTGCAGTGGGCCATTAAGATCTTTTAAAACCACGTATCCGGCGTTGGGTTTGACTTCCGCACATGGCGAAGGATTTTGATTTTGCTGCTGATTGGGCAAACATTCCTCAAGGACAATCTTACGTAATGTATCCGACTCTTCACCGGTTAATTTCCAGTAACCAATACCGGCAGCCACAACGGCGATAACTATCATCACCAAAAAAAGAAGACCCGCTTTTTTCATCTTTTTTTCCCTGTACCTCAAAGAGATGCAAGGGTAACGCAAAATCGTGACAAATAAAAAACCCGGTCGCGAGAAACCACCGGGTTTGATAATTATCCTGGAGAAATCAGCGTTTGCTGATCTGATCGAACGTACCGCCGTTAGCAAAATGCTCTTTTTGCGCTTTCGTCCAGCCGCCGAACTCTTCATCAATGGTGAATAACTTCAGCTTTGGAAACGCATTTTCGTACTTTTTCGCCACCTCAGCATCGCGCGGACGGTAGTAGTTTTTCGCGGCAATTTCCTGACCTTCTGGCGAGTAGAGATATTTCAGGTAGGCTTCCGCCACCTCTTTGGTGCCTTTTTTCTCGACCACTTTATCGACCACCGACACGGTTGGCTCTGCGAGGATAGACTCACTCGGCGTGACGATTTCGAATTTATCTTTCCCCAGTTCATTCGCTGCCAGCAGAGCTTCGTTTTCCCAGGCGATCAGTACATCGCCAATTCCGCGCTCGACAAAAGTGTTAGTGGAGCCGCGCGCGCCAGAATCCAGAACTTCGACGTTTTTATACAGTGCCCGAACAAAATCCTGTGCTTTTGCCTGATCGTTGTTGTTGTGATGCAGCGCGTAGCCCCAGGCAGCCAGGTAGTTCCAGCGCGCGCCACCAGAGCTTTTCGGATTAGGCGTGATCACCGAAACACCCGGTTTAATCAGATCGTTCCAGTCATGGATCTGCTTCGGATTGCCCTTACGCACCAGGAAAACAATGGTGGAAGTGTACGGTGCGGAGTTATCCGGCAGACGTTTGATCCACTCTTTATCAATCCGCCCGCGTTCCGCAATCGCGTCCACGTCATAGGCCAGAGCCAGCGTGACAACATCAGCTTCAATACCATTGATTACCGACGTCGCTTGTTTGCCTGAACCACCGTGTGACTGACGAATCACCACGTTATCGCCAATTTGCTGTTTCCAGTGGGCGCTGAATGCCTTGTTGTACTGTTCGTACAATTCGCGCGTTGGATCATATGAAACGTTAAGAAGCTGAATATCCTTTGCCATAACGCTGGTTGCCGCCAGCAAAAATGTTAACCCTACGCCCCACTTGTTCATCGCCCGACTCTCTTATGTTGTGTTGTGATGAGCAAAGCGTGCCAGAAGGTTAACCAAACATTAAAGAATAAAAAAAGATTGGCTATAACTTGCGGGTATATGTTGAGGGATTAAAAAGGCGGAAGAAATCCGCCTCATATTGCTGACAAAGTGCGCTTTGTCCATGCCGGATGCGGCGCGAACGCCTTATCCGGCCTACAAAAGTTTGCAAATTCAATAAATTGCAGAATTCATGTAGGCCTGATAAGCGAAGCGCATCAGGCATTTTTGCTTCTGTCATCGGTTTCAGGCTAAAGGAATCTGCCTTTTTCCGAAATCATTAATACAGTTTTTTCGCGCAGTCCAGCCAGTCGCCTTTGAACGGACGCTTCATGTTTTCGATAGCGTCGATGATGTCGTGGTGAACCAGCTGTTCGTTCTGGATACCTACGCAACGACCGCCGTAGCCTGCCAGCAGCAGATCGATAGCGTAAGCGCCCATACGGGAAGCCAGAATACGGTCGTAAGGCACCGGAGAACCACCGCGCTGGATGTGGCCCAGCACAGTTGCGCGGGTTTCACGACCGGTTTCTTTCTCGATGAAATGCGCCAGTTCGTCAACATCACACATATGTTCGGTAATCGCCACGATCGCGTGTTTTTTACCTTTCGCGATACCCGCTTTGATTTCGTTTACCAGGTCTTCACGGCTGAATTCAACTTCCGGAACTACAACGAATTCACAGCCACCGGCAATGGCCGCAGCCAGGGTCAGATCGCCACAATAACGACCCATCACTTCCACCACGGAAATACGCTGGTGAGAAGAAGAGGTGTCACGCAGACGGTCGATCGCTTCTACAACGGTGCTCAGCGCAGTGAAGAAACCGATAGTGTAGTCAGTGCCTTTGATGTCGTTGTCGATAGTGCCCGGCAGGCCGATGCACGGGAAGCCCATTTCGGTCAGACGCATTGCACCCATGTAGGAACCGTCACCGCCGATAACCACCAGCGCGTCGATACCACGTTTTTTCAGGTTTTCGATAGCCACGGCGCGGATGTTCTCGTCGCGGAATTCCGGGAAACGCGCAGAACCGAGGAACGTACCGCCACGGTTGATCATGTCAGAAACGCTGTAACGGTCTAGCTGTACCATACGGTCTTCATACAGACCCAGATAGCCGTCATAAATGCCCATTACTTCCAGACCTTCTGTCAGCGCAGAACGAACAACCCCGCGAATTGCGGCGTTCATGCCTGGCGCATCACCGCCGCTTGTCAACACACCGATTTTCTTAATCATGACTACCTCTGAACTTTGGAATGCAAAATGAAATCTGTTGCCGGAAGTCTTCTTGCACATCGAAGTGATCCAACGAATGTGCAAATAGTATAACAATCACTTCCTGCTGAATTGATTCAGGTCAGGCCAAATGGCGGTATTTTATACACAAAATGCGGGTCTGGCTCTCTTTTATACTGATTATGAAAGCATAGACCGTTTACCCTCCCTGGGTACGACGGAACAGGGGTCCTGATGGATAATCACATCCGATCCCGGAAAACGCCGTAAAATAGCCTGCTCTACCTGATCCGCCACCATATGTGCCTGAACCAAAGGCAGAGAGTCTTCCATTTCCAAATGAATCTGAATAAAGCGGGTCGGCCCTGACTGCCGCGTGCGAAGATCGTGAGCGCCGCTAACACCCGGCCAGGAAGTCACGATATCAATAATTTCTTGCCGTTCCTCATCAGGTAATGCGCGATCCAGTAATGACTGTACCGCCTCATATCCCATGCGTAACGCGCTATATAAAATATAGATGCCGATTCCCAATGCAAACAGAGCATCGGCGCGATGCCAGCCGTACCAGGACAACCCCAGCGCCAGCAGAATTGCGCCGTTCATCATAACATCAGACTGGTAATGTAGCATATCAGCCCGCACCGCCTGGCTTTGCGTCCGGCGCACCACCCAACGCTGAAACGAGACAAGGATAATCGTACAAATTAGCGCCACAATTGTCACGATAACCCCGACGCCTGGATCTGTCATCGGCGTTGGAGATACCAGATGTTGAATACCTGTCAAAAACAGGAATAGTGCCGAACCGGAGATAAACATACTTTGCGCCAGCGCCGCGAGGGACTCAGCTTTACCGTGACCAAACGAGTGATTATCGTCGGCAGGTTGCAGGGAATATCGCACCACCAATAAATTCGTCAACGACGCGCCGATATCCACCAGCGAATCCACCAGCGCGGCGAGAATACTCACCGACCCGGTATACCACCATGCAAAAATTTTAATCAGCAATAGCAGCGAAGCCATCGCCGTCGCAGCAATCGCCGCCCGACTGACCAGCCGTCCATAAGATTGATTCATAAATACTCCCGCTATCAACTGACGGTAGTATAACGGAAGCAAATCATCTGCAATGCATTAAGCAGCAGGCAAATTGAGGATAAAAAAAACCCCCACATCATGTGGGGGAAGACAGGGATGGTGTCTATGGCAAGGAAAACAGGGTTTACTACTGGGAACGTGAGTTGCTACTACTCAATAGCTTCAACGATGAACTTTTTTGCCATTGCGTCACGTCACGCAACTGCTCCATTCGTTGTTGATGTTTCTCATTTAAAACCGCTTGCTGCTCCGGCGTTAACAGGCGATACATTTGGTTGCGGACTTTTGCCATCTCAACCTGACGAGCAATTTGCTCATTCGCCATTTTTTCTGCCTGTGCGCGCACAGCGTTTTCATCAAAATTTTCTGCGGTGACAAGGCGATGCATTGTCTCCAGTTCGCTAACATTAACAGGAGGCTGTTCGTGCCGGGCCTGTTGCATAAGATCTCGCATCTGCTGACGCTGATGTTCGGTTAAACTTATGCCGTCGAACATATGGCTCTGCGTACTGCGCTGCGTAAGTTCTTCACCCGGATGCCAGTTATCGCCTGAACCGACTTCAGCAGCGTGGCTTAATGAACTGACTGCCAGCGTTGAGGCCATGACGGCAGCGGTAACTATGCGCATCATTTGCTCCCAAAATCTTTCTGTCGCGATTCAACGATAGAGAGTTTACGATTCAGGCTGCAAACATGCGTCAGGGGGTGTAAAACAACGTAAAGTCATGGATTAGCGACGTCTGATGACGTAATTTCTGCCTCGGAGGTATTTAAACAATGAATAAAATCCTGTTAGTTGATGATGACCGAGAGCTGACTTCCCTATTAAAGGAGCTGCTCGAGATGGAAGGCTTCAACGTGATTGTTGCCCACGATGGGGAACAGGCGCTTGATCTTCTGGACGACAGCATTGATTTACTTTTGCTTGATGTAATGATGCCGAAGAAAAATGGTATCGACACATTAAAAGCACTTCGCCAGACACACCAGACGCCTGTCATTATGTTGACGGCGCGCGGCAGTGAACTTGATCGCGTTCTCGGCCTTGAGCTGGGCGCAGATGACTATCTCCCGAAACCGTTTAATGATCGTGAGCTGGTGGCACGTATTCGCGCGATCCTGCGCCGTTCGCACTGGAGCGAGCAACAGCAAAACAACGACAACGGTTCACCAACGCTTGAAGTTGATGCCTTAGTGCTGAATCCAGGCCGTCAGGAAGCCAGCTTCGACGGGCAAACGCTGGAGTTAACCGGTACTGAGTTTACCCTGCTCTACTTACTGGCACAGCATCTGGGTCAAGTGGTTTCCCGTGAGCATTTAAGCCAGGAAGTGCTGGGCAAGCGCCTGACGCCTTTCGACCGCGCTATTGATATGCACATTTCCAACCTGCGTCGTAAACTGCCGGATCGTAAAGATGGTCATCCGTGGTTTAAAACCTTGCGTGGTCGCGGCTATTTGATGGTTTCTGCTTCATGATAGGCAGCTTAACCGCGCGCATCTTCGCCATATTCTGGCTGACGCTGGCGCTGGTGTTGATGTTGGTTTTGATGTTACCCAAGCTCGATTCACGCCAGATGACCGAGCTTCTGGATAGCGAACAGCGTCAGGGTCTGATGATTGAGCAGCATGTCGAAGCGGAGCTGGCGAACGATCCGCCCAATGATTTAATGTGGTGGCGGCGTCTGTTCCGGGCGATTGATAAGTGGGCACCGCCAGGACAGCGTTTGTTATTGGTGACCACCGAAGGCCGCGTGATCGGCGCTGAACGCAGCGAAATGCAGATCATTCGTAACTTTATTGGTCAGGCCGATAACGCCGATCATCCGCAGAAGAAAAAGTATGGCCGCGTGGAACTGGTCGGTCCGTTCTCCGTGCGTGATGGCGAAGATAATTACCAACTTTATCTGATTCGTCCGGCCAGCAGTTCTCAATCCGATTTCATTAACTTACTGTTTGACCGCCCGCTATTACTGCTGATTGTCACCATGTTGGTCAGTACGCCGCTGCTGTTGTGGTTGGCCTGGAGTCTGGCAAAACCGGCGCGTAAGCTGAAAAACGCTGCCGATGAAGTTGCCCAGGGAAACTTACGCCAGCACCCGGAACTGGAAGCGGGGCCACAGGAATTCCTTGCCGCAGGTGCCAGTTTTAACCAGATGGTCACCGCGCTGGAGCGCATGATGACCTCTCAGCAGCGTCTGCTTTCTGATATCTCTCACGAGCTGCGCACCCCGCTGACGCGTCTACAACTGGGTACGGCGTTACTGCGCCGTCGTAGCGGTGAAAGCAAGGAACTGGAGCGTATTGAAACCGAAGCGCAACGTCTGGACAGCATGATTAACGACCTGTTGGTGATGTCACGTAATCAGCAAAAAAACGCGCTGGTTAGCGAGACCATCAAAGCCAATCAGTTGTGGAGTGAAGTGCTGGATAACGCGGCGTTCGAAGCCGAGCAGATGGGCAAGTCGTTGACGGTTAACTTCCCGCCTGGGCCGTGGCCGCTGTACGGCAATCCGAACGCCCTGGAAAGTGCGCTGGAAAACATTGTTCGAAATGCTCTGCGTTATTCCCATACGAAGATTGAAGTGGGCTTTGCGGTAGATAAAGACGGTATCACCATTACGGTGGACGACGATGGTCCTGGCGTTAGCCCGGAAGATCGCGAACAGATTTTCCGTCCGTTCTATCGTACCGATGAAGCACGCGATCGTGAATCTGGCGGTACAGGTTTGGGGCTGGCGATTGTTGAAACCGCCATTCAGCAGCATCGTGGCTGGGTTAAAGCAGAAGACAGCCCGCTGGGTGGTTTACGGCTGGTGATTTGGTTGCCGCTGTATAAGCGGAGTTAAACTCCGCATTGTAGGCAGGATAAGGCGTTTACGCCGCATCCGGCATTTGAGCAGGATGCCTGATGCGACGCTGATAGCGTCTTATCAGGCCTTGTATTATCCCTCCTGTGCAGAGAAAATCGGCCAGTTTTCTCTGCCTGCAGTCCGCATGCCGTATCGGGCCTTAGGTTTTCAACCTGTTGCGTAG